>NZ_JBTBFV010000012.1:0-113334 GCF_054786995.1 Mycobacterium sp. ZZG | reverse complement strand
AACGAACCGCGCTACGCTTCACCTACGGAGTGCCTTCCCGCTTTGTGAACATGGACCCTAGACAAGTCACATTTTCTCAAACAGGACAGGCACTTCCGTGCATTACAGGTCGTGTCAACAGCCTATTTCACGAAACGTCGAGGCTAGATGGTGGACGCGGCCGCGAGCGTCATAGATCGGCGTAATCGCTGATTCCAGTCGGACGTTGGTCCGGTTGCGAAACGAGACCGTGATCGCCTGTGCGCCGGCCAGATCGAGCGTGCGCGGGAAAATCAGCCTGTAGAAGTTCTGGAACACCAGCGAGCTACCGAACGGCTCTAGCTTGCCGTCGAGGTGTTCGGTCACCACGACGCCGTGCACGATCTTCTCGACGGGATCGCCGTCGCTGTTCTTCCACCGGACCACGATGCGGTCGCGCCCGATCACTGCGCCCTCACCCGGTACCGGTTCAACACGATCTGTTCCGCGAGGTTCCACCCTTGCCAACCGCCGCGCATTGACACGCTGCCGTAGTCGGACGCGAGTTGTTCGGGGTTGGCGACCAGGCGCGCCGTGGCCGTGACGATCACGGCGGCGATGTCCTCGGCGGGGTCGGCTCCGGCGAACCCACGGCCTCGGGTGTAGCTGCGGGCCAGGGCCGTCACGACGGCGGCGTGGTCCCCGGCCAGGGCGACCAGACCGCTGTCGTCGCCCTGGCCGAGGAAGTCAGCCACTTGCTGGCCGGTGACCGCAGCCACTTACGCCTCGGTCAGCAGCGTGACGGCCTTGTCCTGCAGCAGCGCGGTATCCCACCGCGACACCACGCGAATGCCGATGCTGTCGTAGTCGCCCCAGGTCTGATCGAGAATCTTCACCTCGGCGTTGACGTCGCGGGCCACGACGACCTTGGAGAAGTCGACCAGGCCGACACGCGCCTTGCCCGGCGCGGTGCCGGTGTTGGCGATGTTGTCGGTCAGGATCACCGGCAGACCGAGCAACCGCAGCTCGGTGCCGTTCTGGATGGTGTTCGGGTCGATCACATAGCGCGCATCCCCGGTGCCCACCTTGATCTTGCGGATAGCCGCGAACGACGCCGAGGTCATCACCCAGTGCGTCGGGGTGACCTTGTTGCCCTGCGCGGTGGCCAGGCCGTCAATGAGGCTGTCCGGGTCGGTGAGGTCCAGCGTGCCGGTCGCGATACCGGACGCACGCAGAATCCCCTTGATCGTGTTCGACGTGCCCGCACCGTCCCACAGGGCCGCGTCGAGCGCGTTGGCCACGTCGGTGACCAGACGGGTACGTAGCACCGATTCCAGCCCGACCACCGAGGTACGGATCAGCTCGTTGGAGAGCTTCACCAGCACCTTGAGGCCCTTAAGGGTGGACGGCAGCAGCGTGACCTCATCGAACGCCACATCTCCGTCACTGATCTGCGCGCCCTCGGCGACAAACCCGGCGCTGACACCGTTGACTATGCGCGGCACGCGGACCGGAGAGCTGGAATCGAGCACGACCGGCCCAGCGGCCAGGAACGTACTGGCCTGTTCGAGCGGCTGGACAAGCAGGCTGGCGACCTGCGACTGAATCAGGGTGGAGTTACCCGACGTTACTTCGATAGCCATTGGCGAATGTCCTTACACAGCAGTGGATTTCGATATACGGAACCCTTGCCGCCAGGACAACGATGGGGCCGGTCCGCCAGGAACCGACCCCATCAGTGTACCCCCGAGGGGTATCAGGTCAGAGACTTGAGCGTGTCGAGCAGCGAGAACGGCTGCGACGAACCGCCGCGCTGCCCCTGCCCGATGTCACCGACCGGCCTCCGGGACGCCAAGTGCGGCTTGTCGGCCAGCAGCGCGTCCAGGGCAGCGGTCATCGCCTCGGGGTCGTCCAGGTGCTCGGCGTCGAACGGCAAATCGGTCGGATCGGCCAACCGTCCCGTGGCCCGCACCAACTCGACATGCAACCGCTGCGCCAGCGCGTCGGCCTGCTGCGCACGCTGCCGGTAGCGCCCGTTCTCCTGACGCAGCTTCTCGACCACCGAACGCGGGAACGTCTCGGCGTTGTCGTCGTCGGGGTTCTCGTCGCCCTCGGTGGCGCCGGTGCCCTCGGTGGCGGCGTCCGTTTCCTCGGTGGCCCCGGTGTCGGTGGTCTCGTCGGTGCCCTCGGTGGGGTCGGTGCCCTCGGTCTGCCCGGCGTCGGTCTCGGTGGTAGCGGTCATGATGCTGTCCTCTCACTCGTTGTTGTTGTACTGGTGACGATCTCCTGCTGACAGTTGCATCCGAAATGGCGCTTGAAGTGGTGGCCCGTGGGGAACGTCCGGCCACCCTCGGCCCACTTCACGCAGCGTTCGCACGGGTCGGCGTCGAGCACCCGCCGCCACCCGGTGACCTGCGGTAGGCGATTGATGATCTCCACCGTGATCGCCTGCCCCGTTTCCAGCGGTTCGGAGCGTGCCAGCCGTTCCAGCCGGTTCGCGGCCACCTCGGACGGGTCCGGGGAATCGTCCGGTGCCGCAGCCGGTTCCGGTACCTCGGTACGGCTTTCGTCGTCGTCCAGGTCATCGAGCACGGTCAGCACCGCCTTGGTCAGTCGTTCCGAATCGTCGCGTGGTGCAATGCCGGTCGGTGGCTGCGGGACACCCGTGGCCGTCTCGATCTGTGCGCTCACGAACAGATCGGCCAGCGTGGTTGCCGCCGCGTTGGCCGTGGCGATGACCGACGCCATCGCTGCCGCCGCCGCGTTCGGACCGACCGTCCCGGCCTGCATGGCGGCGTACACCGTCAACACCCCCGCCGCCGTCGTCCCGGCAAGGTCGTCGGTCAACTCCTGGTAGCGCTGCACGTCGGTCACGCCGCACCACCGCCTTGCAGCAGGGTCAGACCGGCCCCGTCGAGCGCCTCGGCGCGGCGTGCGGTGCGGATCTTGGCAACGTCGTCGTCGGAGTACCCGAGCTTGGCCAGCGCATAGGATGCGGGCAGCAGGCCAGCCTGATACAGCTTCACCACGGCGTCGGCCTCCTGCGCCACCGAACGGGTCGCGGCGTCGGACCACTGCACCCGAATGTCGTCAATCCCGTTCGGGTCGGTGCCATCCCGGACCGCGATCATCAGCCGCGCCACCTGTTCCCAGGCCCGTCCGAACGTCGCCTGTCGAGCCTCAGCACGGGCCGTCAGGCTCGCCTCGGCAGCCCGCAGCGCATCCGCGCTGGCCGGATTGTCGCTGAACACCCCGACGTAGTGCGCGGGAAGCGTCGACACGGCCATGATCTGACCGAGCAGCACCTTGACCGACTCCCCGTAGCCCGACAGATCGGCAGCGGCGAGCTGGCCGAACTTCGCGGCGTCGTTCTCCGAGATCATCGCCCGATGACCCTCGGGAATCGGGTTGACCTCCTGCATCACCGGCTGGCCGTCGTCATCGAGCACAGGATCGCCGTTCTCATCGAGAACGGGTTCCTCGGTCAGCTCGATGCCGGTCGCCCAGCGCCGGGGCCGACCGACGTACTCCGAGGTCGTCATCATGTCGGCCAGCGACTTGTTGAGCGCGTCGACCAACGGCTTGAGGTCGTCAATCTCACTGCTACCCCAATCGCCAACGATGCGGTCGGTGTTGCGCAGATTGACCACCGGCACGACACCGAGCGGGTTGGGGATCACGCCAATGGTGCGGAACCCGTTGGCCACCGCGCCCTGTTGATCGGCCCGGAGACGGCGAATCTCACCGGGTTCGTAGACCACGGCCTCAGTCGTCTTGGCCTGCTTGTCCTCCCACCGCTTGACCGCCGCGACGACCTCGCGACTGCCGGGGTCGGTCAACACGGCAACCTGCTTGGCTGACTCGACGGTCACCCGAGGCCGGCCAAACGGGTCAGCCCACACGATGACGTAGGAATCTCCCAGCAGCAGCGCTTCACGGTGCGCGACACCGCTGGTCTGGTCTAGATCGTTGCGGATCCAATCGGCCCACAACGCAGCGTCTCCGGTGAAACCGGTCACCCGCAGCCGCTCGGCCAGCGCGGTCACGGCCAGGCGCGGAATGTTCGACGCCATAACGCCGAACCGGTTGCCCAGCGCCGTCTTTGCCTCCGGCGACAGGAACGCCAACGGCTGCCGACCCTCGTAATACCGATCCAAGTCGGCATACCGGGCCAGCGGTTCGTTGAGCCGCTGCAGCAGCTCGGTCAGCAGTTCGGTTTGGGTGGTCATGATGCGAAACTCCTTACGCGCCTACGGTTCTTCTGCTGGTGGAACGCTGCCCGGTCAAACGCCACGATGGCGGCAACGGCGGCGTCGATCTTGCGGGGTGACCCCCGTTTGTCCTTGCTCACCAGGTCGCCCATCGGGGTCGATTTCGCCACGCAGTGCGCGACGTGCGCGGCCATCCTCGGATCGCCGTCGTGGGTCACGGCCCTGGTCGCCACCGCCTGATACAGCCGATCGGTAGCCGGGGCCATCCGCTGCGCGTTCGCGGTGTTCCATTCGAGAACTCGGCGCTCACCGTGCCGCTGCGCCCACTGCTCGATCTCCGAACGCCAACCCCACGGGTCCGCGGCCAGTTCGATCACGTCGAACTTCTGAAACGCCATCTGCACGGCCATATCGACCTCAGCCCGCGGCACCCGCCACCGGGGATCGCCGGGGTTCTCCCACAAGCCCTCAAGCCACAGATGACCGTCGAGCGTGCAACCGACCAGCGCCGTCGAATCACCCGAGGCCGACCCATCGAACGCCAGGACCACACGCTCACGCGGCCCCACGGACCGATCAGCAGCGCAGGCATCCCACAGGCCCCACGGCAACCATGACTCGACGCCGGTCACCCACTGGCCCAACCGCAACTGACGAAACACCGGCTCGCGCAACGTTCTACGCGCGGCCTCGATGCCATCCTCGGCGAGAAACGGTTCCTCACACGCCAGCGCCGGATTGGCCACGCGCCACCCTTTGCGGTCGGTGGTTGCGCAGCCCTCCGGGGCGGCGAACTCGCGGAAGTAGAACGACGGATCATCACCAGCGCGACCATGTTCGACCAGCCGCCACATGACGCAATCCGGCGACGACGACGGCGTGCTGATCGCCAGCGTCAGCGACTCGGGACGCTTACCGGACACCGACGTCACGGCCTCCCATACCGCCTCGGTGACCACGTGCAGCTCATCCACGATCAGCAGCGACGGGTCATGACCGTGCAGTGCTCCGGGTTCGGCAGGCAGCGGCAGCAGCATCGAATCGTTGTGCGGCACCACGATCTTGTCGGCGAACACCTGCGCCCGGTCGGCCAGCTCCGGGGTCAGCTCGATCATCCGCTTGGCCATCCGCAGCGTGATCGCGGCCTGGCGATGATCGCTGGCGACCACCAACACCTCGGCGCTCGGCGGGCCGACGAATAACTCAGCGACCGCCAGCATCGCCGCCAGGCCCGTCTTGCCGTTGGCACGGGCCACCGACACCAGGCCGGTACGGATACCCGCAGCGAACGCATCACGGACGATCTCGGTCTGAAACGTCCGCAGCCGCACCGGCTCACCGGCACCGACACCCTTGGGCACCCGCAGGTATTCGGCGATGAACGCCAACCGTCGGCCAGCTCGATCATCCGGCAACCCGGACAGATCGAGCGGGGCAACCTTCACGGTGCCCTTCGGCCCGGCCCTCATGCCGTCACCCCGTTTGCTGGACCCTGTTTGCTGTTTGCTGGCGTCAGCGCCGCAGCCCCGATTTCAGTGTGTAACTCGGATTTAGCCTCCCCGCGCGGGTCTGTACCCGGCCAGGGAGGGGTGTACCCCCGGGTCGCGCGAAACGACCGTGTTTGCTGGCCACGTCCGGGAGTTTGCTGGGGCCGGGCAGCGCCACGCTTGCGGTTGCACGGGCCGCACACCACGTCCACATCCTGCAGCCGGATCGGCTTGCCAGCGGCCTTGCGTTCCCACGCTTCGGGGGTGTGATCGCACTGTAAACGCTCGGCGGCCCCGCAGTCCGAGCACCACGGCTGCAGCTTGCGCGCCTTGGCACTGAGACTCTGCCAGGCGGCGTCATATCCGCGTTCCGACGCCGAGACCTTCGGACTCGACTTTCGGGCGTGATCCGGGCAGCGTGGCCCGTCGGCGGGCTCGCCGCACTCGATGCAGGGACGCAGCGTCATCAGTCGTCCCACCGCAGCGGCTTGCCGTGCTTCTGCACGAAATCAGCGACCAGCGACGCGGCGTGTGTGCGCTTACCCTCGGCCCGCAGCTTCGGCAGCATCTCGCGGAGGAACTTCTCATCGGCCTCCCGGTCGGGCTGTTCGGGGTTCAACGCCATGCCGAAGAACTCCCGAAACTCGTCGTCATCGTCGAGCGCATCGTCGTCGTCCTCGAAATCGCCGGGGAATATCTCCTCGCTCGCCATAGTTCTTATCCTCCCATTGTTTCGTGCAGCAATTCCGACGACCAGTTGCACGTCCATTTATGTCCACCGCTGCACTCATATCGACCGATGAGCGAATTACCCGGACCCGGCCAATGCACCTCGAACGGCTCGGTGAGCGTGTCCATTCGCGCGCAACCGCAGTCAGCCACGCAGCCCTTACAGTAGTCCCGCAGCATCTCAATCACAGCTCGCCGCCCGCCTGTTTTCTCGTTTGCTGGTCAGTCCATTTGTCCAGTCGGCACGGCCCGCCCGGTTCAGTCAGGCCACAGTGAGGCCACCAGTCAGGCCTTTCCCTGACTGTTGGCCCCACTGGCCCAACTGCGAAAGTCGGCCACAGTCGGGCCAAACTGTTTCCGCAGGTAACGTCCAGTTGGGCCAGTGGGGCCAAGGTTTCGGGACACGGGGGCCATGTTGGCCTGACTGGCCCGACTGCGCAGCGCATCATTCCTCACCATCCCGAGCTTTGCTTTCCGGGTCGACCTGGACACCGCCAAGCAATTCCCATGCCGTGACCCGAGGGAATCCGTCTGAGAAATACATCAGCTCCCCCGTGCGTTTCATTTTCTCCGCTGCCCGCTTAAGCGTGCGCTCGGAAATTCCATCCGACTTGGCGGCGTTCTTCACCGTCTTGCTCGGCGTGCGGCCATTCTCGGTCAGGTAATCGGTCAACCAATTCACAGCCTCGCCCAAGTCCGAATCGTCGTCGTCGCCGTCGTCGCGGCCAAAGAATGACTCGGAAATCAATTCCCGCGAGGAGACCCCCGCCGATTCGACATAAGCGAGCCGAGGCACCCGGCCATCACTGGAATGCGTCGGCTCGAAATGCTGCACCGCGCTGATACGGAAACGATCGGCAGCCGACTGACCGGCGATATTCGATTTCTCCGGCCCGATCAATACGCAGTCCGGGTTATCGGTGTCAGCCTGCGCAAACAGGGTGCTCCGAGCTTTCTTACGCAGCTCCGAGGTGATCCCATACTTATCGCGCGGGTTGGCCGTGGCCACCCGGTTGGTGTGCGTCAGCAGCAGCACCGCAGCCCGCGTGCTGGCCGCGAACTCGCGCCACGGGTGCAACGCCTGTCTGGCCTGTTGCGGGTCGCGGACCTGCAACCCGGACGGCACCGTATCGAGCCAGGCATCGACAACGACCAGCGCCGGAGTGACGTCTGAATCGACCAGTACGTCGATGTCACGGGGGAACACCGGGGCACCGCTGCCGTCCTCATCGACACAGACCACATGCACGTAGTCGAGATCCACACCGGCAACTTCCAGCCGGGGCCGCACCGCAGTGCTCCAGTCGTCTTCGGTGCACACCAGGAACACATGCGCCGGATCGCGGGCCGGAATGCCGTACTCCGGGCACGGTTTTCCGGTTGTGATGAACACGATCAGCCAGGCCCAGAAGAGGGACTTACCGATGCCTTCATCGCCCACCAACAACGTGACGGCGGCTGCGGGGACGCGCCCTTGAGCCAGCCAGTCCAGCGCCGCAGCAGGGGCCAGAGAACTCGCGGCACGCACCTGCGGACGTTCGGCCCCTTCGTCGCCGCGACGGGCAGCCTGCCAATCTTGCGCGTCCCACTGCTCGATCAGACGCTGTGTCGCCGCTTCTGACGCTGCGGTCGGCTCGGGCAGCGACCTGACCTCATCAGCGGTAGCACCGAACTTGCCGATCAGGAACGGCTCGGAGAACACGAACTGTCGCTTGGCGTGCCGGTCACCGCGCTGCACCGCAGCCATGTCGCGCGCGTGTACGACGACCGCAGTAGCCCAGGGAAATTCGGATTCGGCGATGGTGGACAGCGAGTATGTGCGCGGCTTTTCGCCGCCGTTCGCGGTATTCTTGGAGCTGGTCACTGGGAACTCTCTATTTCTGGTGGTTAGCCCGCCCGCTGCGCTGAACTTCGAGGTCGCGTTGCGGGCGGGTCTCGTTTCAGGGCGAATCGTCACCGACTGGCCGAAATAGCCGCGGGGATAACGGGTTTCATCATCGCGTCAACGTCAGACCGCTTGACGCGGATTGCGCTGCCGGGCTTGTCGGACAGCCGATAGCCGGTCAGTTCGCCGCTGGCGACCAGCTCGCGAAAAGTGAATACCGAGAATCCGGTACGAGCTGCGGCGCTGCGCAGCGATTCAAACTCAGGGGTGGGGGTGGCCTTGCTCATCTCGTGGTTGCTCCGTCTTGGGTGAAACTTCCCCTACCTGAGATTGAGACGGAGATGAGAGTGAGAGAGCAGACCGGGGCGAGGACTGGCTTACCACATTAGCGCACGCGCAATTGTGGTGTGTTGGATTCTGTACAGGAATGCGATCGTTGTTGCGGCTCTGTAGGTTTCGCTACTTGCTCGGCGTGTCGCCGCCACCTGACGGGGCCGGGGCAGCCAGCGCCGACAACCGGTCAGCCAACGCAGCGGCCCGGCCCTCGGCAGTGTGCTGATAGCGCATCGACATGTTCGGCGACGTATGCCCGAGCCGGTCCATCAGCTCACGCAGCGTTGCGCCGGTCTGTGCGGCCATCACACCGGCCGCGTGACGCAGATCGTGGAAATGTAGCTCGGGCTGTCCAATCGCGGTTCTCGCGGCCTCCCAGGCGGTCCGAAACCGCTTCTCCCCGGCGAACGATCCGGTCGACGGCTCCACGAACACCAGCGCCTCGGCGCTGTCTCCGACGAACTTCTCTAGGTGCTCGACCACGGCCGGGCGAACGTGCGGCGGCACCGACACCGCACGCCGCGACTCGCGTGTCTTGGTCGGGCCGACCTCGAACTTGCCATCGCGGTAGGTCACGGCTCGCTCGACCCGAACGCTGGAACCGTCGGCCGCGACGTCGCAGCGACGTAATGCGAACACCTCACCCTTGCGCAGCCCGCACCACCCGGCCAGCAGCACGGCCAGGCGCACGTCCTCGGGCATCGTCGCGGCCAGCGTGGTCAGTTCGGCGGCGTCGAGCAGCACCACCGAACGCTTGGCGTGCTTCACCTGTGCCGCGCCCCGGATTCGGCACGGGTTGCGGTCGATCAGGTCGTCGGACGTCGCGGTGTTCAGTACACCGTTGAGCACCGCGTAGGCCTGCGCGTTGCGAGTCTCATGCGTGTTGCCCAACCCGGCGAACCAGGACCGGACGTGCTCGGGCGTGATCTCGGCCAGCCCGAGATCACCCAGCACCGGGAGAATGTGATTGTCGAGGTGGCCCCGGTAGTTGTCACGGGTGCGCCGGGCCAGCTTGGTCTTGTTGTCCAGCCAGGCTTTCGCGTAGGTGCGCAGCGTCAGTTTCTCGGCCTGGCGCTTGGCGGCACGCTCGGCGGGCGGCGTCCACTCCCCCGGCCGACGCCGGTCGAGGTCGATCAGGTCGGCCTCAGCCTGCAGCCAGTGATTCGCCGCACTCTTGGTGGGGAACGTCGCCAGCGCCTTGTAGACCGCGCCGTTGTGTAGATAGCTCGCCTGCCACCGGCCCGACGGCAACTGACGCAACCGACCGAACTGACGCCGCGTCCGCTCACCCTTCGCCGCCATCAGAGCGCCCGGAGATCTTCGGGGTGAACGTCGTCAAGTCGACCGTCGTCCCACCGCACCCTGACGGCTGTCTTGAGCACGCGGCTGACCCAGCCAGTCGGCCCGTCAGCGGTCCCGTGAATGCCGACGTACTGCACCCGGCGTCCCGACTTGAGCGCGGTCATGTGTCCTCGATTCCGTGCAATCTCCGTGCAACAGTGATCCACACAGAACCTTACAGAACCTCACACACCAAAACCACTGTTATCGCATCTAGTTCGGCGTTTCTGAGCGTCCGGCGAAGTCAGCACAGGTACAGCATATCCGCTCTCAGCTAATTCGAATCCTGCCGGGGGCACTCCATTCGCCCAGGTGACACCGGGATTCTCCCGAACGTGCGACACATCCTCCGCTGATTCCGTCCGACCCGTGACCGGCGACACCTAAGGCCTGCGACGGATCGCTTCGCCTGTCATCGCCAGCACCGACTGCGGCATCGGCACGTCCGCGGGGCAGTCGGGGGCGCGCCGGGGCTCTCCGTAGCCGGTGCTCACCGGCACCACGCCGGCCCAGGCGCCCGCGGCGATGTCCTCCTCGGGGTCGTCGGGCCAGCCGTCGCTCACCTTCAGCGACCAGTTGCCGTCAGCGATCGCGAGCCGCAACACCATGGTGGCGGCCAGTTCCTTGCGGCTGCTGGGGCGCAGCTCGGCCACCCGCCCCGGGATGAAGGTGTCGGTCAGTGCTTCCAGGTCTGCGACCTTCTGCTCGGCATCGACCACCTCGAACGTCCCGAACAGCACCGCGCTGCGGTAGTGGAACGACGACTCGAACGCGCTGCGCGCCACCACTACTGCGTCCAGCGTCGTCACCGACACCGCCACCGCGGCCCCGTCGGCGACGGCGCGCATCCACGGCGACCCGGTGGAGCCATGGATCACCACCGAGTCCTCGACGCGGGCGAATCCGGTGGGGAAAGCCACCGGATGGCCGTCACGCACCAGAGCTATCGTCGCCAGCGGGGTGGCGTCGAGCAGCGCGTTCAGCTCCGCGCGAGACGCGCGCTGTTTCTCGGCGAGGCGGGAAATCCGGGTCGAGGGCGGAGGCATGGCAGCAAGCCTCGCACCTCCGGCGTGCGGGCGCGCGGCGTTTCCGTGCGCGAGAAGCTACGACCATTCCGCGAGCACGCGCATCTTTCCGGCTTTGACGGCGGCCTCCCGGCGCAGCCTCTTGAGCTCGGGTGCGAACGCGTTGCGCTCGTTGTCCTGGAAGTTCAGCGGCAGATCGAGCGCACCGAGCAGCTTGCGTTCGAGGTGCCAGGGCTCGGGGTGCAGCACCCACGACACCGCGGCGTTCTCGGCCATCCACTGTGTCAGGACGCTCTCGCCACCGGCGAACGTCATGCGCTTGCCCGACCCGATCCGGCGCAGCGCGAACCCGAGCTCACCGCCGAGCAGCACGCCGAGCGACTTGCGCAGCGTGGACCCGTCGGCGCTGGCATTGCCGGCACCGAAGTGGTACCGGATGCGCTTGCGGAGATCTTGTGGCGCCCGCGGGTTGCCGTCCGGCCGGGGCGGCCCGGAGGAGATGCCCACATACAGCAGCGTCCAGCCGTCCCGCTGTTCGCATCCCGACACGTCGATGTCGCCCGGGATCGTCTTGAACCACCAGCCGTGCACACCCGCCTCCGCAGGCACCGGGCTCGGTTCGCCCAACACCTCTTCCCGCGTGAAGCGTTGCGCTGCAACGAATTTCGCCACAGCATCGGCAGTGCGCTTCGCGGATATCGACTCGGCCATCGGCCCAGGGTATCCGCTGGGCGGGCCGGCGCGTTCCCCCGAAGCCGCCCCCGAAGCCCGCTCAGATCCCGGTGCAGATCGATACGAACGGAATCGGCGCGCAGATGCCGATGGAGAATCCTGGCGTCGGGTCACCGTTCCATGGCGGCGGCGGTGGAGGGGGCGGGGGCAGCGGGGGCGGCGGTGGAGGAACCGGCGCGACGATGCACGTGTTCGTGGCGGGGTCGTACACCGTCCCGACGCCGCACTCCGCCGCACGGGCGAGCGCCGGTGACAGCAGGACCAGCGAAGCCAGCGGTGACAGCGCCGCCCCGGCAACGATCAGTCTGGTTCGCATCGTAGGGCCTCCCTTGACCTGATCCCCGACCCCGTGCGTGTCCTCAATCGTAGGACTGAGCCCCGCCGGATCCAACGTGCCGCGACTGGCCTAGGCGGCCTCCTGCGCGCCACTCGACGTCTGCGCGTCGCCCGACACGCCACCCGAGTTGTCTGTGGCAGATGAGGCGCCGTCGGTGTCGTCGGCTTCTCCTGTTTCGCTGTCCCCTTCGGTTTCTGCGGTTTCCAGCGCGTCGTCGGCATCGCCGATCGACGCCTCGCTCGGCTCGGGATCGTCGGTGTCTTCCAGCGCGCCGCCGAGGACGTCGTCCGGCGCCTCCCCCTCGGCGTCTTCCGGGATGCCGTCGGCCGAATCGGACGGTCCGAGCGTGACCACCTCGTCATCGCCGACGACCGGTGCCTGGCTGTCCGCACCCGTTGCTTGCTCGGCCGGGCCCGGTGCTTGCCCGGTCGGGTCCGCACCCGACGCCTGCAGCGGATCGGCTCCGTTTTCCTCAGCCGCCCCCTCTTCGACGACGGTCGCGCCGTCCGTGCCCTCGACCGTCAACCGCCGCGCTGGGGCGCCGGTCACGGTGGGCTCGACCGGAGACATGCTGCGGGCCGAGCTTTGTTGTTCGTCCGACTCGTCCGCCGGTCCCTCCGATGGCTGCGGCGTCTCCTCGGTGGTGGTACCGGTCGCGCCGAACGGATTGAGGAAATAACTGATCTGGGCGTCCACCCAATCAACGAACGCCTGCCATGCCTCGCCGGTGCGGGTGGCGATGGACGAAACGGTGTTGTCGAAAGCGTTGACGATTGCGGCGATCAAACCGTCACCTTGCAGGGTGTCGGTGACGAACTGATCGCCGGCGTCGATCATGTCGTGTGCGAATCCCGTGAGCGCGTCGATGCCACCGGCGATCAGATCCCAGCCCTCGGTCACTTCGAAGTTGATCAACGGAACGAACGGAATCCAGGAGACCGCGTCCAGCACATCGCTTGCTACGCCGACTGCCCAGTCGATGCCGCCACGGATCGGTTCCCAGATGTCCCAGATGGCGTTGGACACATCAGCCAGCAGATGCGACGCTCCGACCACGGCGTTGCCCAGAAATCCTTCCGGAAGGTCAGCCGCCGGAGGTCTCGGTGGGTAGAAACCGATCGGCGGCAATGGAATCCACGCACCCACCTCGTCGATTCCCAGCCAGACCACTGCGAGGCCGAGATCGACGACCCAGTCGGCGACATTCTTGAGTGCCGATCCCTGGCCCCTCAGCCAATCGGTGGTGTTGAACACCCCGCTGTTGATCAGTGACTCGACGAAGTTGTAGACGACCATGATCTGGTTGGCGAAGATCCCGACCCACGGGATCCAGGCGACCACGTCGGAGGCGACCTCGAATCCGTACCGAACCCACGGCTCGATCACGTTGTAGGCGTTGTCGATCGCGTTGGCGAGCGCGACGAGCCCCGGTGTCGGCACGAGGGTGGGGGTGGGATCCAGAAGCAGCGCCTCCACCGCCGCCGCCAGTTGCAGGTCGGGGGCACGCAGCGTCAGCGAGGTCTGTTGCGGAACCGTGTACTGCGCGGCGAAGTTCTGATTCTGCGGGTGCCACAGGTCGGGCAGGGGGGCGACGCCGGGCGCCAGCGCGATGCTGCTCGCGCCGACCACCGCGACCGCCAGTTTGAGTGTGGACCGAAATGCCAAATCCATGGCCACCCCCTGCACGAGATGACATGAATTCTCGCGCTGAACCGGCGCTGACATACCGGTTTCAGCGGATCCGCAGGGCTGATTCTTCTCAGCGTCGGCCAGCGCACAGATCGTGGCCCGTCAGGTGATCCCCGCTGCCCGGGCCCTGTTCATTGGCCGGTCTCGCTGCCGGACGTACTCGACGTCGAGTCGTCAGCGCTGCCGGCTTCCGTGGCCGAGGACGATTCACCCGTGTCCGCCGCTGAGGTCTCGCCGGTCGGCGTTGTCGCCTCACTGCTCACCGTCGTCGGCGCGGCGGAGGTCGACGGTGCCACCGCCGAAGTCGTCTGCGGCGCAGTCGTCGCAGGCGCAGTCGTCGTGGGGGCGGTCGTCGCAGGCGGCGTGGTGGAGGGCGCCGTGGTCGCCGGAGCGCTTGTCGTCGTCGTCACGCTGGTGGAGGTGGGCGTGGTCGGCGCCGCGGAGGAAGCGGTCTGCTGCGGCAACGCGGTGGGCGCGGCGGTCTGCACAACGCCCATGATCTGCTGGGTGTACGCCCCCAGCCGAGTCTCGATCTCTTCCGGTGGCACAGTGCCTGCCTCGATCTCCTTGGCGAAGTGCGCGACCTCGGCCCACACCGCGTCGAGGTCGTCCATCGCGTCTTTCGACAACGGCTCGTCGAGGGTGATGAAGAGCTGTCGGGCCAGCGCATAGGTCAAGCAGTTGACGCATTCGTAGTTGAGGGCGCCGGCCAGGTTCTGGGGGGCGGCGACGTTGTCGTCGCCGTCGTCGCTGTCGACGACGAACACCACCTGATAGGCCACCGCGACGGCGGCGCACGAATTGCACGATGCGTAGGCCTGCGCCTCGTTGACGTTCATCGCGTCGGTGTTGTCGGTGACCCAGACCATCGCGAATGCGGCTTCGTACACCGTGGTGCCGTCCGTGGTATTGACCGCCAGCGCCTGTGTATCGCCGGGTTCCGGGGCGAGCGGCTTATCGACCGGAAACACCCAGCCGTCCGTGGTGTCGGTGGATCCGAGCACGGCGGCCGTCCCGGCCCCGCCGCCGCTTCCGCTGCCGCCGTTCATCACCGGCGGGGACGTCCGCGGCCTCAACACGAGTGCCAGTTGCGGCGAATCCTGGGTGGGCATCGCCGTGCGGGTGTCCCACACGACGTTCATGACGCCCCGCTGACCGCTGACGAGCCGGTGCGCCGCACCTGTCGCGGCGGCGGAATCCCGTTGCACCCCTTGCGGAATGCGGTCGGTATTCAGCGCATAGACGATGTCCCCGATGGTTCCGCGTTCCCACGGCTGAATCGGCCGGTATCTCTGTTCGCCCGGCCACCAGGCGTACGCGACGCCACAGAGCACGCCGACTCCGGCGACCAGCGCGAGCATCCGCAGCAGCGGTTTGCCCGCGGTGGCCTGCCAGGTACCGGCGACGGTGCGACGCACGAGACGGGCCAGCATGTACAGGATTCCGGCCACCGGGATCACGATCGCGATCATCGCCAGCACGCGGGCCACGAGTTGCACGATGTCTCCGTCGGCCCACGCCGTGACGAACACGTCGCGCTGGGTGACCAGGCTCGCCCACGCCGACCCCAGCACTCTGGGCAGCGCCCACACCGCGATCGCCACCGTGGCCAGCAGCAGCGGAACGACCACGAGCACCCACAGCGTGACGACGATGCGCGCCCATGCCTTGAGCTGGCGGGCCTGCGGGTCACCCCAGCGCCACGGCAGTGCACCGAGCAGTGTCGGCTTGATGCGCGAATAGAGGTCAGGCACCCCGGTCAGGTCGGCCAGCACGTGGTAGCCGTCGAATCGCACCAGGGGCGCGAGCTGGCGCAGCATCTGCAGGATCTGCGTGGCGACCACGAGCAGCAGTGCGTCGTAGCGCAGCCACAGCCACAGCCCGGTGATCGCGATGGCCACCAGTGCGTTGAAATACAGCCCGCCCAGATCGGTCCGTAACCGTCCTGCCCTGCCGAGGCGGTAGGAGTCGGTCACGTCGGTGTAGAACGCGGGCCAGACCAGGTACACACCGAAGCCCATCACCCCGGGCGTGGCCCCGCCGTAGCGGGCGGCCGCCGCGTGACCGAATTCGTGGAAACCGGCCGAGACGATGGTGACGACGAAGACGAGGATCAGCAGGCCCGGCCGCTGGAACGCGTCGTGGGCCGCCGACGCCAGGCCCTTCTCGAAGAAAACCCACCAGCAGACCGCCGCGAACGCCGCCAGCGCGGGCAACACCACCCACGGCCGGAACAGCACCCGGAACGGATCGGTGAGCCTGCGGGTGCGCTCGGCATCGGTAACCGCATAGCGGAAACGCAGACCCAACAAGGGGTTTCGCTTCTTGGTCACGGGCTGCGTACCGTCGGGCAGCGTCACCAACCCGAGCGGCCGCAGCTGCTTGTCGACCAGGTGGGTGATGTTGTCCTCGGAGACGGTGCGGCCGGTGGACGCGCTGACCGCCGCGGCCACCTCCGCGGCGGTCTTCTGCCCGTCGATCTCGCTGATGATGGCGTACAGCAACGGGGTGAGCTGCACCGTCTGGCCGTCACCGCGACGCACCAGCGCCGGCGGCACCCGATAACCGGAGCCTGGCATCGCTCCGATCAAATCGACTCCGTCAGCGCGCCGCAGGTGAGCATGCGTGGGCTCGACACCCATGGTGGTCACGGTCGTACTCCCCCTGGAAGGTCAGCTGATCAGCCCGCGGTGGATCCGCCGTCGGAGGATCCGGAGTCACCGGCCGACCCGCTGTCACCCGCGGAGCCGACATCGGAGGTGGTGCCGCCGGCGTCACCGTCACCCTGGCTGATCGTGGAGTCCTGATCGGCCTCGGCCACGGCCTCACCGATGACGGTCTGCTTGATGATCGCGTCCTGCTCGGCGACGGAGATCGCATCCGAGTCGATCGAACCGATGTTGGCCGACACACCGGCGTTGATCGGCGCGGCCACGTTGGCGTTGGCCGCGACGGCACCGCTGATCGGGGCCGCGAGGTCGGAATCCAGGTCGACGTTGACGTTGACGTTGAGCAGGTTGCCGTCGAGCAGAGCGCCGGGACTGGTGTCGACGACGGCCCCGGTCCCGTCGTCGGTGCCATCGGCGCCACCCGCGCCGCCGGTGCCATCCGTGCCGCCGGTGCCATCCGTGCCGCCGGTGCCATCCGTGCCGTCGGTGCCGTCCACGTCGTTGTCGGTATCCATGCCGCCCTGGTCGATGCCGCTCACCTGGGTCGAGGTGGCGTAGGCATCGGCGTCGAGCATCTGCTCGATCGACGTGCCCTGATCCACCACCGCCTGGCTGCCGGACCCGTAGGTCAGCACGTTCGCCCCTGCCGCGGCGTCGATCGGCGCCGCCACATTCAGGTTCGCCGCGGCCGCGAGGTCGATCGGGGAGGCGGCGTCGATCGCGACGTCGACATCGGCGTTCAGATCGAGAATCGAGACGACCTCCTTGTCGGGGAGCGCGATGGCGCTCTCGGCGAGGAGTTCGTCGTGAGACAGTCCTTCCGCGGTCATCAGCTTTTGGCCCTTTCGACTGGGTGGCGTTGCTGCCCGCACACGCTGCACATTGCTCTGGTGAGCGACCGGGTACCCCGAAAATTCCGAATTCACTTGCAGGATGGCCAGAAAATTTCGCCCATCTGCGACAACCACGCTCGCCTAATTAGCTCAGCCACACAGCAGGGCGCGATGATCCCCGGATTTCAGGTAGCCGAAGGCGCGCAGTGCAACGGTCAAGGTTTGCTGGATGCCAGCCTGCCGCCTGGTCGGGTGCCACCCTACTGCGGGTGGTCGGCCAGATATCTGTCGACGGGGATCGGCTCGGTGGCCGCGTAGCCGACGGGCAGCACCACGTCACCCGCACTGCTGAGGTAGTAGACGTCCCAGCGGTAATAGCCCTTGAACGCGCCGGGATCTGTGCCGATCACCGTCGCGTAGTGCGTCACCGCGCGCACGTAGCGGTTCGAGTTGTTGTACCGGTACAGCGCGGCATCACGGTCACGCGCGAAGCCGTGGGCGGCCAGAAACCGGCCGGCGGCCATGATGCTGTCGCGGTCGGCGGCGATGTCGCCGCCCGCACCGTAGGTCGCGAACGTCGACGGCAGGAACTGCATCGGCCCTTGCGCGTTCGCGGTGCTGACTCCGGCGATTCGCCCGAATGCGGTCTCCACCAGATTGATGGCCGCCAGGTAGTTCCACGCCACCCCGGACGCGGCCTCGGACTCGCGGTAGTACCTGAGCAGTTCCTGGGCCGGCGCGGGGGCCTTGATCCGCCAGGCCGGCAAGGTCGGCCTGCCCCGCCCGTTGCCCATCGCGGTCAGTTGCCTGCGCGCGTCGACGTTGCGGTCGTACGCGTCGACCAGGTGCGCGGGCACCCGCGGCCGCACCACGGCGTCCCACTCCGGGTGGCGCCCCAGCACCCGGTACGCCACCTGCTGGCGCCGAGCGGCGGCGAGCAGCACGTCTTCGGGCGACGACGGATCGCGCAACGCGAGTTCGTCGTCGACGAGGTCGCCGACCAGTCGCACCGGGTCGGTCGCCAGCCGCGGCTGCGCCCCAGCCTGCGGCGGTGGTGCCGGTGGCGCCGGCGGGGCCGGGGGTGCCGGCGGGGCCCCCTGCACGACCTCCGTGCGGTGCGCCGGATCCCGGGTGGGTGTCGCCGCATACACCGCGCCGCTGACCAGCGCGACGGCCGCGGCTGCAGCGAGGACCACCCCGGCACGGGTGGTCATCGCCCCTCACCACAGCTCATGTCGCCTCCCGGATCGCGCGATCGCTTCCGACCAGTCTGACCGATCGCGGCCCGTACAGTGGCCGGAGTACCTCGGGGAGGAGATGCGGTGCCGAGCTCAGCAACACCGAACCGTCGCGCGGCGCGGCTGACGCTGGCCGCGCTGATCTCGGCCGTGATCGGCATTCTGGCTCCCCCTGCGGGCACGCACGCCGCACCGGCGGCCGACATCTCCCCCGCCAGCGCGCAGATCCTGGAGTCGATGCTGGCCGCCGACACCTCCGATCCCAGCCTGATCTCCGCTCGCTTCCTCGGAACACCCTACGGCGCAAACACTCTCATCGGTTCGGCGAGCGAACCCGAAGAGCTCGTGGTGAACCTGGAGCGGGTCGATTGCTTCACCTACGCCGACTACGTCGAGGCCTTCAAACGGGCACACGACCGCGACGAGTTCCTCGCCGGGCTCACCCACGTCCGCTACAAGGGCGGTGTGATGTCGTTCGAGAACCGCAGACACTTCTTCACCGATTGGTCGGCGTCCGCGCCGGCGATCGCCACCGATGTCACGGCCTCCCTCAGCGACGACGCGGTGCGCGCGGCCAAGCAGCTGAACCGCAAGGACTCCGGCGGGGTCTATCTGCCGGGCCTGCCGGTGGTCCCGCGCACCGTCACCTATATCCCCAGCGATCTGGTGACCGACGGCGTCATCGCCGGTCTGCGCGGCGGCGACTACATCGGCGCCTACGCCGAGGACGGCGGCCTGGACGTCACCCATGTCGGGATCCTCGTCCAGGCGCCGGACGGACCGGTCTTCCGCAACGCGTCCTCGCTGCCGGGCGACGACGCGGTCATCGACACACCACTGTCGGTGTACCTCCAGACCGTCCCCGGGATCGTGGTGTTGCGCCCGATCCTGTGACGGTTGGCGTGCCCGTGTGTTCGCGGCCCAACCAAGTGGTTAGTCTGGCGGTTGGTACACCGATGAACCAGGAGTCCGCAACATGCAGCTGGCGCTGACGCCCGAGGAAGCCGCCTTCCGCGACGAGCTTCGCACCTTCTACCGCACCAAGATCCCGGCGGAGATCCGCGAGCGGACCCGCACCGCCACCGAAGCCAACCGCGACGACGTCGTCACGGCCAACAAAATCCTCAACGACCACGGGCTGATGGTGCCGAACTGGCCCGTGGAGTGGGGCGGCAAGGACTGGACGCCGATCCAGCACCAGATCTGGCTCGACGAGATGCAGCTGGCAAGCGTGCCGGAGCCGCTGACGTTCAACGCCAAGATGGTCGGCCCGGTGATCGCCGAGTTCGGCAGCCAGGAGCTCAAGGAGCGCTTCCTGCCCCCCACCGCCGCCGTCGACATCTGGTGGTGTCAGGGCTTCTCGGAGCCGGAGGCCGGCTCGGACCTCGCGTCGCTGCGGACCACCGCGCTGCGTGACGGGGACAGCTACGTGGTCAACGGTCAGAAGACCTGGACCACGCTCGGCCAGTACGCCGACTGGATCTTCTGCCTGGTGCGCACCGACCCGAACGCGCCGAAGAAGCAGGCGGGCATCTCCTTCCTGCTCATCGACATGAACACCCCCGGCGTCACGCTGCGGCCGATCAAGCTGATCGACGGCAGCTACGAGGTCAACGAG
This sequence comes from Mycobacterium sp. ZZG, assembly GCF_054786995.1. Lineage (NCBI taxonomy): Bacteria > Bacillati > Actinomycetota > Actinomycetes > Mycobacteriales > Mycobacteriaceae > Mycobacterium > Mycobacterium sp. ZZG. The sequence goes on along the minus strand of NZ_JBTBFV010000012.1, from coordinate 93,249 downwards.
GTGTTCTTCGAAGACGTCCGGGTACCCGCCGATCAGCTCGTGGGCGAGGAGAACCAGGGGTGGTCGTACGCGAAGTTCCTGCTGGGCAACGAGCGCACCGGGATCACACAGATCGGCCGCACGAAACTGCGGCTCTCCGAGGTCAAGGAACGCGCGAAGGCCAACGGCCTGATCGACGACCCGCTGTTCGCAGCCCGTCTGGCCGAGACCGAGAACGACGTCCTGGCACTGGAACTGACGCAGATGAGGGTCGCGTCGAGCTCGCAGGGCGGCAAACCCAACCCCGCCTCGTCGGTGCTCAAGTTGCGGGCCAGCGAGTTGCAGCAGACCGCCACCGAACTGCTGGTCGAGGTCGCCGGCGCAGACGCGCTGCCGTTCGGAAGCCACGGCATCGCATCGGCCGACTGGGCGCAGGACGCCGCACCGCGCTACCTGAACTACCGCAAGACCTCGATCTACGGCGGAAGCAACGAGGTCCAGCGCACCATCATCGCGTCGACCATTCTCGGATTGTGAGCTAAGACATGGATTTCCAATTCAGTGAAGAGCAGGTCCTGCTGCGCGACACCACCCGCGAGATGCTCTCACGGACCTACGACCCGGAGAGCCGCCTCAAGACCGTGGACACCGATCCCGGCTGGAGCCGCGACGTGTGGAAACAGCTGGCCGAGGTCGGCGTCCTCGGGCTGGGATTCGACGAGGATGCGGGCGGACAGATCGAGGTGCTGGTCGTTCTCACCGAGATCGGCCGCCGGCTGGCACCGGAACCGGTGCTGCACGCCGCGCTGGGACCCGGCGCACTGATCGCCGAGGTCGGCACCGAAGGGCAGCGGGCGCTTCTCGACGAGGTGGCCGGCGGCGAACGGATGCTGGCCTTCGCCCACCTGGAACCGGGGATGCGCCTGCCCACCGCAAAGGTCTCGACAACGGCTGCCCGACAGGGTGATTCGTGGACGGTGAGCGGCAGCAAGAACCCGGTGCTGGCCGGTGACTGCGCGGACACGCTGGTGGTCAGCGCCGCACTGCCCGACGGGGGCACCGGCCTGTTTCTCGTCGACACCGCCGGCAACGATCAGGCCAAGCGCACGCCGTACCGCACGTTCGACGGTCAGCGCGGAGCTCAGGTCGACTTCGACTCCGTGGCCGCAGAACCGCTGGGAGAGGCAGTGGACGCCTCCGAGGCGATCAGCCGTGCCCTGGTGCGGATCTCGGCCGGCCTGTGCGCCGAGGCGCTCGGCGCGATGGAGGAGGCGCTGCGGCTGACGAGCGAATACCTCACTGCGCGCAAGCAATTCGGTGTCACGCTGAGCAAGTTCCAGACGTTGACCCAGCGGGCCGCCGACATGTACGTGTCGCTTGAGCTGGCGCGCAGCATGACGTTCTACGCGAACATGTCCGTTGCCGACGGCAACCTGGACCCGACGATCGCGGCACGCGCCAAGCTGCAGATCGGCCGCTCGGGGCGCCACATCGCCCAGGAGTCGATCCAGTTGCACGGCGGCATCGGCGTGACGGCCGAGTACCCGATCAGCCACTACGCGGCGCGGCTGACCGCGATCTCGCACACCCTGGGCTCCACGCAGGACCAGCTGCACGTGCTGATCGGTCAGCTCGGCGACTACGAGATCGTCACCGTCTAGAACCAGATCCGGACCCGTTGGTCGGGCCGGTGAAATAGTTCGTCAGCGCTGCGTCGAGCCCGGGCACTGAGACAAGCCCTGGAAATGGGTCACGTCGCGACTCGAACACATCAGTATTCGTCGTGCAGACGGATCCATTCATAGGTCGGCTGCTGCGGCCAGCCCGGCGGTGAGTCCTCCCAGTCCTCTTGGCGCCCGTACGGCGTGAGGTCGAGCAGGTCGAAAACCACCATGAACGGCTCCTCGCCGCGATCGAAGGTCTGCCAGGTGTGGAACACCCGATCGCCGTCCCGGAGGAACACGCTGATGGAGTGGCGCTCTTCGCCGTCGACGGTGGTGCGGAAATCCTCGTTGAAGCTCGTGCGGCCCGAGGACACCCAGGGCAGGTCCCAGCCCATCCGGTCCTTGAACGCGACCAGCTTGCCGACCGGGGCCCGCGACACCAGCACCAGTGACGTGTCCTTGGCGTGCAGGTGCGACAGCGGGCCGAGGTGGTCGGCCATCATCGCGCAGCCGGAACATCCTGCGTCCCAGTCCGATCCGAACATGTAGTGCTGCACGATCAGCTGTCGCCGCCCGTCGAAAAGATCCAGCAGCGTCAACGGGCCCGCCTCGGTGTCGAAGAGGTAGGGGCTGTCGACGAGCACCATCGGCAGGCGCCGCCGCGCGGCGCTGACGGCGTCTTTGAGACGGGTCAGCTCCTTCTCGCGGGCGAGCAGCTCGGCGCGTGCCTGCTCCCATTCGTCTCGCGACACGATCGGCGGTAGGGCGGTGGTTTCCATGCTCAAAGCTTGCCACCGCGGGTCAGGCGAAGTCGGCGATCACCTCAGCTGCCCGGCGGACCTGGTCGAGGTCCGAACTGGTGGGGATCAGATGCACTTCGTCGGTGCCGATCTCGGCGAATCCGGTCAGCACGTCGTGGAGTTCCTCGGCGGTCCCGGCGAATCCGGTGGTCGGCGCCATCGCGTCGACGAACTCGGCCGGGATCCAGTTCATGTACCGCAGCAGGTGGCGGTGGACCTGTTCGCGGGGTGCGTCACCGTCACCGAGGGCGAACCAGAATGACGTCGCCAGATGCGGTTTCGCCTTGCCGGCACCCTGCCATGCCTGGCGCGCCACCTCGAACAGCTCATTCTGCTTGCCCAGGTCCAAGTCCAGCGTCGTGCCGGCCAACCCGTCCGCCCACGTCGCGGCGGAGCGCACCGTTTTGGGACCGAGCGTCCCGACGTGGAGCACCGGCCCACCGGGCTGCGCCGGCGGCGGACCCACCGGCAGCGTCGAGTCGGTGACCTTCTCCCCCGCCCACACCCGCTTCATGACCGCCACCCGCTCGGCCATCTCCCGCATCGTCTGCGTGGCGGGGTCGGCCCCGACGGCGCGGTAATCCTCGTGACGCCCGCCCACGCCGATACCGACGGTCAACCGGCCCTCACACAGCATGTCTCCGGTCGCCAGCTGCTTGGCCAGCATCACGGGGTCGTGCAGTTGCGGGATGACCACCGTCGTCACCAACCGGACCCGGTCCGTCCAGGCCGCCAGCGCACCGAGCAGGGTCAGGCTCTCGGGATTGTCGAACGCGATCCGCTCACCCCAGCACAGCGACGAGAACGGCCCGTCGTCGACCAGCTGCGCCCACGACCTCAACGACGCACGGTCGAGGTCGGGCTCCATCACCGGCATCGTCATCCCGATACGCACGCAGGCGATTCTGGCACGGCCGGTCCGGGGGCTGTCAGCGCGCCGTGGCCGGCGGGTCCTTGTGGGCGCGGATCGGATCAGCGGCCGGCGGGGCGAACAGGCGCACTCCGCCGCGCACTGTGCGCACCGCGACCAGCAACCAGGTGCACAGCAACCCGACGTACGCGACCGCGGCCGCGTACCGGAACGCCGGAAGCGCGGTGTGGAAGGCGAGCTGACTGGTGCCGGTCACAAAGGTGCCGACCGGGAACGTCAGACTCCACCACGTCAACGCGAACGGCATCCCGCGGCGCAGCGTGCGCACCGTCAACGCGGTCGCGAGGCCGATCCACAGCACGGCGAAACCCCACACCGGGACGCCGTAGAGCACGGCGAAGACGCTCATCCCGTCGGCGAGCCGTTGATCGACGGCCAGTGCCGCATCAGCACCGAGAAGCCCTGCCACCGTGATGGACTGACCCAGCGGGCCCAGCACGATCCACAACGTGGGCACCCGCGCCGTGCCCGAGGTGCCGTAGTGCGCGAGGCGGCTCCACACCATGGTGATGATGATCAGCGAGGCGACCAGCGACAGCCCGAACATCGCGTAACTGCCGTACAGCATGGTGGCCCGGCCGGGCCCCTCGGCCATGTGCGGCAGCAGCAGGCCGCCGGTGGCCGCCGACACCATCGGCGGCACGACCGGCATCAGCCAGCCGCCGAACGCCGCGTCGGGTTCCACCCGGTACTGGGTGAACATCAGATACGGGATGGTCATCGCGGTGTACAAACCGCCAAGGGTGCCTGCCGTCCACAACACCCAGGCCACGTCGACCGCGGCCTGCTCCCCGATCAGATCCCGGCCCACCAGTAGCGCGCCGGAGCCGACGGTCAGCAGCGCCATCGGGGCCGCGCCGTAGAAGTGGGCCATCTGCGGGTTGCGCACGTGGCTGCGGGCCACCGCAGGGTTGCGCAGCCAGTGGGCGAACGTCGCGAAGATCAGCACGAGCAGCCACAGCGCCGAGAGCACCCAGACCACCAAGGCGAATGCGCGCAGGCCCGGAATCTGCACCGGCAGTGACGCGCCCGCGGTCGCCACGATGCCGGTGCCCATCACCGACGCGAACCAGTTCGGCCCCAGGTAGCCGAGGATCGTCGGCGGCGGGTTCGTCATGGGGTCAGTATGGTCACCGCGACCGTGCGGAGAATGCCGGGCTGGGGGTGGGGTTATCCCCCGGAGCATTCTCGGGAAAACGCTGTGTCGCCGCGGCGGCCCCATCCCTAGGTTTGAGGCATGACCGCAGTCACCGACACCGATGCTGTCACCGACCGGGTTCCGGTGTTCACCCCCGACGGACCGGCGACCGTGCCGCCGCCGCAGCACCGCACGCTCAGCGTCGCCGCGAGCGCATCGCTGCTCACCGGCGGCGCGCTGGCCGCCGTGTGGTTCTGGATTCCATTGGCGATCTTGGTAATCGGCATATCGTCGATCCCCAGCATCGTCGGTGCCGTGCTGGCCGGCATCGTGTTCGTTTACCTGATCCGGGGCATCGATCACGTCGAGCGGGTACGCAGCGAAGCGGTGTTCGGCATGGGCATCGCCGTCCCGGCGCGCCGCCTGTCCCAGTACACCGGATTCCAGCGCTGGGCCCACCAGCTCTGGCTCGACGTCAGCAGCGCCTGGTTCTGGAAGGCAGCCGCGCATCACTACCTGCGCATGATCTACGACGCGCTCGTCACCGCCATCGCGCTGGGTCTGGCGGTGTTCGCGTTCCTGGCTCCTGCCCTCGCCATCGCCGTCGGGCACAGCGACCCCGAGGCCGGTCTGGCGTTCCTGCCCATCCCGGTGGCGTGGCTGCTGGCTGTGGTCGCACTGGCCGCCGCGGTGGCGCTGGTGATCTTCGCCCCGACCCTGGACGCGGTGATCGACCGCTGGCTGCTGGCGCCGTCACCGACCGCCGCACTGCAGCACAAGGTCAGCGCGCTGGCCGACGCCCGGCAGGGAGCGGTCACGTCGGCGCAGACCGAGCGGCACCGCATCGAACGCGACCTGCACGACAGCGTGCAGCCGCGGCTGGTGTCGCTGGCGATGACGATAGGGCTGGCCCAGACCAAACTCGACTCCGACCTGCCTGCCGCCAAGGCGCTGATCGCCGAGGCGCACGACGACGCCAAGAGCGCCCTGGTAGAGCTGCGCAACGTGGTCCGCGGGATCGCCCCGACCATCCTGGCCGACCGCGGCCTGGACGCCGCGCTGTCGGCGGTGGTACAGCGGGCGACCAACTCCGGGGTGCCCACCACTTTGAGCGTGCACCTGCCGCGACGGCTGCCCGACGAGGTGGAGGCATGCGCGTACTTCGTCGTCGCCGAGGGGCTGACCAACGTCAGCCGGCATGCCGGGGCGTCGGCCGCCGCGGTCACCGTCCGTCTCGACGAAGCGGCGAATCAGTTGCACGTCACCGTGTTCGACGACGGACACGGCGGGGCGCGCATCGTCGAAGACGACGACGACACGGAAGCCACCGGCTTGCGCGGACTCGACGAACGGGTGCGTGCGGCTCAGGGGAGTTTCTCGGTGGCCAGTCAGCCCACCGGACCCACGATCATCTCCGCGGTGCTGCCATGCGGATCGTGATCGCCGAGGACTCGGCCCTGCTGCGGGCCGGTATCGAACGGATCCTCACCGACGCCGGGCACGAGGTCGTCGCCGGCGTGCCCGACGCGACCAACCTGCTGCGCCTGGTCAACGAACAGCGACCAGACCTGGCCATCCTCGACGTCCGGATGCCACCCACCTTCACCGACGAGGGCATCCGGGCCGCGGCCTTGCTGCGCAGCCAGAATCCGGAATCGCCGGTGCTGGTGCTGTCGCACTACGTCGAGGAACGCTACGCGGCCGACCTGATCGCCTCGGACACCCGCGGATTCGGGTATCTGCTCAAGGACCGGGTGGCCGACGTCCCGGCGTTCCTGGACGCCGTCGAGGTCGTCGGGTCGGGCGGCACGGTGCTCGACCCCGAAGTGGTCTCCCAGATCCTGGTCCGGTCCCATCGCCGCAACGCACTCGACGCGCTGACGCCCCGCGAGCACGACGTGCTGCAACTGATGGCGGAAGGCAGGACCAACGCCGCGATCGCCGCCGCCCTGCACATCTCGGTGGGTTCGGCCGAGAAGCACATCGCGTCGATCTTCGCCAAGCTGAACCTCGCGCCCGACGAGAACCGCCGCGTGCTCGCCGTGCTGCGCTACCTCGAATCCTGAAGCGACGGAAGGATACTCGTGACCACCACGCTCGCACCGCCACCGCCCGCGTCGCCGCCCCCGCAGCTCTCGCCGGGCGGGCGCACCGCGATCCGCACGCTGCTCATTCTCGCGGCCGCGGCACTGGTCGCCGCCGTCGTCGCGCTGTCGGTGACCGCCGCGGTGACCGTCAGCTCGTTCCGGGTGGTCAGGGACTCGATGCCACTGCCGGCCACGGTGACGTCAGTGGTGATCGACACCGGATCGGTGCCGGTGGCGGTGCGGCTGACCTCCGACCGCGAGTCCCGCGGGCCCCGGGTGGACATGCGCATGGTCAACTCCACCCGCGCCGGCGCCGATCCGCTGTCGGTCACCGCCGACGGCGCCACCGCACGGGTGACCATCGACGCGGAGCCGTCGGAGTTCCTGCAGTGGGGCCGCGCCGGTGAGATCACGCTGGTGCTGCCACCCGAACTCGCCCGCCGATTGACCGTGACCATCCGTCAGGAGGTGGGGGTGGTGTTCGCCCAGGCCGACCTCGACCAACTCAACGCCCGCATCGTCGACGGGGCGGTGGTCCTCAGCGGCTCGGCACGCCGGATCGACATCGCCAACGAGCACGGTGACGTGAGCACGCGGGAACCAATCTCGGTCGCCGAATCGTTCCGGGCGACCACCACCACCGGTGACGTCAGCGTCGACTTCGCTGAGGCGCCGGTGACCGTGGACGCCCAGACCGACCGCGGCGACGTCGTGATCGCGCTGCCGCCGCCGGGACCCTACTTCGTCGACGCGACGACCGGAACAGACCGCGCCACGACGGTGGTGCGCGTTCCGCAGACCCGGGACCGTGACGCCGCGGCGGCTGTGGTGACGGCGCGCACCGAGTCCGGCGACGTCATCGTCGACGACCAGCGGTGAGGACAGGACGCGACGAGAAGAGCTGTCAACCGATCAGCGACGCGATGATCTCGCCGACCGTGCCCGGGCGGGCGGCGCGGAAGCCGGTGCCCGCCCAGATGTTCACCGCGTGCGGATCCCCGGCCCGCACCGACGCCGCGCGCAGCGGACTGGTCAGATAGTGCACCTCGGGATAGCCGAACGGCGCCTCCGCGTCGTGTTCGACGATGAACCGATTGCGCAGACCGCGCGCATAACGTCCCGAGAACGCTTTGGTCACAACGGTTTCAGTGAACTGCGGATCCTGCAGCGCGGCCCGGTGCACGGGGCTGCTGCCCGCCTCGTCGGCGAGCAGGAATGCGGTCCCCAACTGCGCGGCGGCTGCCCCGAGACGCCGGACGCGGTCCACGTCGTCGCCGGTCATCAGCCCGCCCGCCGCGACCACGGGGAGCTCGAGCTCGGCGCCGATCGCGGTGACCAGCTCGGCCAGCGGCTGCGGTGACGGCGCGGCGGTCGCGTCGAAGGTTCCGCGGTGCCCGCCCGCGGACGGGCCCTGGGCGATGAGCACGTCGACTCCGACGCCGGCCGCCAGGCGCGCCTCGGCAAGCGTCGTGACCGTCGCCGCGGTGGTGATCCCCGCCTCGGTGAGGCGGCGTCGCTGGGTGTCGCCGGGCAGACCGAAGGTGAACGACGCGAGCGCGGGCCGCAGGTCGAGCAGTGCATCGAGCTTGGCGTCCCAGTCGTCGTCGTCGAACCGCGGCTCGCCGGTGCTGACGCCGTACCGCTGCGCCTCACCGGCCAGCGCGCCGGCATAGGCGTCGATCTCCGCCGCTCGGGCCGCACTGGGTTGCGGCACAAAGAGATTGACGCCCAGCGGGGCGCTGGTGAGTCGCTGCGCGGCACCCACGCGGTCGGCGAACGCGTCGGCTGTCAGGTAACCGGCCGCGACGAATCCGAGACCGCCCGCCGACGACGCGGCCGCGGCGAGCTCAGGGCTGGACGGCCCGCCCGCCATCGGCGCCACCAGCACCGGCGCCGTGAGGTCGCGAACATCGAACACCACCAGCCCTTCGTATCACGGCCCCGTGGCGCCGATCGCTGGAACCGCGGTCACCGACAGTCTTATCCTGGATCGCGATGGCCATCACCCTCAATCACACGATCGTCGCGGCGCGGGACAAGAGGGCGTCAGCGAGGTTCCTGACCGAGCTGTTCGATCTGCCCGACCCGCAGCCGTTCGGCCATTTCCTGGTGGTCAGTGTCGGTGACACGAGCCTGGACTACGCCGAGGTCGGTGCCGATCAGCCGATTCACCCGCAGCACTACGCGTTCCTGGTCTCCGAAGACGAGTTCGACGTCATCTACGCAAAGATCAGGGACCGGGCTCTGGAGCACTGGGCCGACCCGCGGGGCGCGCAGCCGGGTCAGGTCAATCACAACGACGGCGGACGGGGCGTGTACTTCCAGGACCCAGGCGGTCATTACCTGGAGATCCTCACCCGCCCGTACGGGTCCGGCGCGTCCCGCTAACCGATCGAGTGTCCGCGCGCCTCTTCCTGGCCGCGGTAGTCGTCGGCCATCGACCGGACGTGGCCGGGCAGGTCACCGGAGGCGACGTCGGCCAGGCTGGTCTGCTCCAGAACCGAGCGCATGCTCGCCCGCAGCGCCCGCCACACGTCGGTCAACGCCGCCGTCGGCCCCGAATAGGGCAGATCTCCCAGGCCGATGTCGCGCACGCTGGCCAGCGGGCCGTCGATGCAGCGCAGCACGTCGGCGATGCTGATGTCGGCTGCCGGCCGGGCCAGCTCGTACCCGCCGTCGCGGCCGCGGTGACTACGCACCAGCCGGTCGGTGCGCAGGTCGGACAGAATGTCGACGAGGAACTGCGGCGGGATCCCCTGGGCCTTGGCGAGATCGTCGGTTTTGACGAGGACACCGTCGTCCACCGTCGCGAGCTGGACCATCGCGCGCACGGCGTACTCCGCCTTGGCCGACATCCGCATGGGCCAACCCTAGCCCGCGCGTCGGGTCAGTCGGGGATGTCCTGTGCGCCCGGCACCACCACGGCGAACAGGTCGGCGACCGCGGCCAGGCTGGCGGCGTGCACAGCCGACGCGGGTACAGTCTCGTCCCCGATGCCGGGCAGCGCGCGGGTCGCCGTTGCATTGGCGACCACGGTCGGCGCGTAGCCGAGGTTGAACGCGCCACGCGCGGTGGAGTTCACACACATGTGCGTCATGAACCCGGCCAGCACGAGGTTGGAGGCGTCCACCGCCTTGAGGCGCTCGTCGAGGTCGGTCTGCACGAACGAGTTCGGGTAGTTCTTCACCACCACCGGCTCCCCCTCGCGCGGGGCCACCTGCTCGACGATCGCGCCGATCTCTGCGGTGACGTCGTACGGCGACCCGGGCCCGGCGTCGTGCTGGATGTGGATGACGGGGATGCCCGCGGTGCGGGCGCGCTCGAGCAGCGCGGCCGCCTCGTCCAGCGCGGCCTGCACGCCCTCGAGTTCCATCACCCCGTAGGTGTAGGTGTTCTGGCAGTCGATGAGAACCAGCGCCGAGTCGGCCAGGCTGACCGGTGCCAGCGGCAGACCCGTCAGTGAACGCAGGGTCGGAAGATCAGACATCGTCGCAGCCTACTGCGACCCGCTCCGCGGTGTCAGGATCGGGGGACGCTCATGTCGGCGGTGAAGGTTCAGCGCGCGGTGACCGCGAGGACGGCCTCGGCGAGTTCGGGCCGGCACACGATCAGATCGGGCAGCCGAGGGTCGCGCCGGTTGTACACCAGCGGCGACCCGTCGAGCCGCGAGGTGTGCAGCCCGGCCGCACGGGCGACGGCGACCGGTGCCGCGGAGTCCCATTCGTATTGCCCACCGGCATGGACGTACACGTCGGAGAGCCCCTGCACCACCGACGCGACTTTGGCTCCGGCCGAACCCATCTCGACCAGCGTGCCGTTGAGCGCGTCCTTGACCTCCAGCGCCACGGCCGGGGGGCGGGTACGCGAGACCACCACGCGCGGCGCCGCGGGCGCCACCGGTGGCACCGGCACGGTCGGGGTGGCCAGCGTGACGCCCTGCGCGGGTAACGCGACCGCCCCGGTGACGAGTTCACCAGAGCTACCGTTGCGCTCCCAAAGAGCGACGTGCACGGCCCAGTCGGTGCGGCGGAGCTCGGAGAACTCCCGCGTTCCGTCGAGCGGGTCGACGATCCACACCCGCCGGGCAGACAGCCGCGCCGGCTCGGCCTGTTCTGCCGGCCCCTCCTCGGACAGGACGGTGTCGTCGGGCCGCTCGGCAGTGAGCGCGGCCAGCAAGAAGTCGTGAGATCGCTTGTCTCCGGCTGCTTTCCGCTCCTGGGCGGATGCCGAGGCCAACTCCCCACGGACGTCGAGCAGCAGGTTCCCGGCTTCGGTCGCCAGCCGCGCGGCGAGTGCGTGGTCATCGGTCACGACGTGCAGCCTTCGATCAGCTCGATCACCGAAGCCGCATGCTCGTCGGGGGTGCGGTCCGGGGTGAGCCGCAGATCGGGGTTCTTCGGCCGCTGGTACGGGCTGTCGATCCCGGTGAAGTGCGTGATCTCACCGGCGCGGGCCTTGGCGTACAAACCCTTGGGGTCGCGCCGCTCGCAGTCCTCCAGCGGGGTGTCGCAGAACACCTCGAAGAAGTCGACGCCGGCGTCGGTGGCCACCTTGCGGGCCAGCTCCCGATGCTCGGCCAGCGGACTGATCGCCGGAACCAGCACGACCTGACCCGAGTCGGCCAGGATCGCCGCGACATGCGCGAGCCTGCGCAGGTTCTCGGCCCGGTCGGACATCGAGAACCCGAGGTCGGCGTTCAGGCCGTGCCGCAGATTGTCGCCGTCGAGAACGTAGGCCGGAACCCCCTTTTCGATCAGCTTCTGCTCGACCAGCATCGCCACCGACGACTTACCCGAACCGGACAGGCCGGTGAACCACACGGTCCGGCCCTTGCTGAGCCGGTCCTCGGGCCGGCACAGCGACTCGTGGCGCACCGTGTTGGGGCTTGAAGACCGCGCGGCGCCGTCGCGCAGCACCATGCCGGCGGCGACGGTGCCGTTGGTGTTCGGGTCGATCAGGATGAACGAGCCGGTGGCCGAGTTGCGGCTGTACTCGTCGAGCAGCAGCGGAACCTGCGAACGCAGCGAGATCCGGCCCAGTTCATTGAGTTTCAGCGCCGTGGCGGTCTTGTCCCGGTGCAGGGTGTTGACGTCGAGCCGGTAGTCCAGACCCGTCACCTTCACCCGCGTGGTGCGGGTGGTGTGCTTGATCAGGTAGTCACGGCCCGGTTCGAGCGCCGATCCGTCGGCCATCCAGCACACCGTCGCGTCGAAGTCCTGCGTGACGCGGGGCTGATTGTGGGGCCGGGCGATCATGTCGCCGCGCGAGATGTCGATGTCATCGGCCAGGCTGACCGACACCGCCATCGGTGGGAAAGCCTCCTCGACCGGACCGGAGGGTCCTTCGATCGACGAGATGGTGCTGGCCTTGCCGCTCGGCAGCACGACCACCTCGTCGCCGACGCGCATCACGCCGCTGGCGATGGTGCCGGCGTAGCTGCGGTGGTCGTGGTGCTCGAGGGTCTGGGGACGGATCACATACTGGACCGGGAACCGGACGTCGACGAGGTTGCGGTCGCCGGCGATGTAGACCTCTTCAAGGTGCGCCAGCAGTGACGGACCCTCGTACCAGGGCGTCGCATCGGATTTGGTGACCACGTTGTCGCCGTTGAGCGCCGACAGCGGGATCGTCGTGACGTCGTGGACGTCCAGCCGCGCGGCGAAATCGTGGAAGTCGTCGCGGATCTTCTCGAACTGCTCACGGTCCCAACCGATCAGGTCCATCTTGTTGACCGCGAGCACGATGTGCTGGATACCGAGCAGGGATGCCAGGAACGCGTGCCGGCGGGACTGCTCGAGCAACCCGTGGCGCGCGTCGACCAGCACGATGGCCAGCTGCGCGGTCGACGTGCCGGTGACCATGTTGCGCGTGTACTGGATGTGGCCCGGCGTGTCGGCGATGATGAATTTCCGCTTGGCCGTGGCGAAGTAGCGATACGCGACGTCGATCGTGATGCCCTGCTCACGCTCGGCGCGCAGCCCGTCGGTCACCAGGGCCAGGTCGGTGTAGTCGTGCCCGCGCTCCTTGGAGGTGCGTTCCACCGCGGCGAGCTGATCCTCCATGACGGCCTTGGAGTCGTAGAGCAACCGCCCGATCAACGTGGACTTGCCGTCGTCGACAGAGCCTGCGGTGGCGATGCGCAGAAGTGTCGTCATCTTATTTCCCCCGTCGCTTCGCTCGCCCCATCAATTCGAACCCCGTCGCTTCGCTCGCCCCATCAGTTCAATCCCCCGTCGCTTCGCTCGCCCCATCAGAAGTAGCCCTCACGCTTGCGGTCTTCCATCCCCGCCTCGGAGATGCGGTCGTCGGCGCGGGTGGCGCCGCGCTCGGTCAGGCGCGAGATCGCGGTCTCGGCGATGACCTCCGACACCGTCGCCGCGGTGGATTCCACGCAGCCGGTGCAGGTCACGTCACCGACGGTGCGGAACCGCACGGTCTTCTCGATGATCGGCTCGTCCTTGCGCGGCTGCAGGTATTTGTGCACCGCCAGCAGCATGCCGTCGCGTTCGAACACCTTGCGCTGGTGGGCGTAGTAGATCGAGGGCAGCTTGATCTTCTCGGCGCCGATGTAGGACCAGATGTCGAATTCGGTCCAGTTCGACAGCGGGAACGCGCGGATGTGCTCACCTTTGCGGTGCCTGCCGTTGTACAGGTTCCACAGCTCGGGGCGCTGGTTCTTCGGATCCCACTGACCGAACTCGTCGCGGAAGCTGAACACCCGCTCCTTGGCGCGCGCCTTCTCCTCGTCGCGGCGGGCCCCACCGAACGCGGCGTCGAACTTGTTCTCCCGGATGGCGCGCAGCAGCGTGAACGTCTGCATCGGGTTGCGCGACGGGATCGTCTCCACCACCCGCCCGGCGTCGATGTCGTCCTGCACCTTGGCCACCACGAGGCGCACCCCGGACTCGGCGACCAGCTCGTCGCGGGCGGCCAGCACCTCTTCGAAGTTGTGCCCGGTGTCGACGTGCATCACCGGGAACGGCAGCCGTCCGGGCCGGAACGCCTTGATCGCCAGGTGCAGCATCACGATGGAGTCCTTGCCGCCGGAGAACAGCAACACCGGCCGCTCGAATTCGGCGGCGACCTCGCGGATGATGTGGATCGCCTCGGCCTCGAGGGCCCGCAGGTGGCTCAGCTCGTAACGTCCCGCGGTGTGCGCGAGCTCGTCGGTCACGGTCATGGATACCTCGTAAAGTTGGTAGATCTGACCAGATTTACGGCCATAACCGGGAATTGTGCCGGATGCCCGTCCGGGGTGTCAACGAGCGGTGGCCGAAATTGCATTCCACGAGGGAAAACGCGAGTCAAATCTCGTGGAATGCGATTTCGGCGGGTCAGAGCGTGACCTCGGTGAGCCTTCCGGTGGCCACGTCGAAGACGAACCCGCGCGATGACTCGTGCTTGGTGACGAACGGGCTGGCTTCGATAGGCCGCAGGGACTGCCGCACGTCCTCCTCCACGTCCTGGAACGCCTCGGCGGCCCACTCCGGTTTGATGCCGGTCTCGTCCTGGATCTGTTGCTTGAAGCCGTCGTCGGTGAAGGTGAGCATGCCGCAATCGGTGTGGTGGATCAGGATGATCTCCCTGGTGCCGAGCAGTCGCTGGCTGATCGCCAGGGAGCGGATCTCGTCGTCGGTGACGACGCCGCCGGCGTTGCGGATCACGTGCGCCTCGCCGTCCTTGAGGCCGAGGATCCGGTACACGTCCAGGCGTGCGTCCATGCAGGCGACCACCGCGACGTGCTTGCTGGGCGGCAGCGGCAGCGGGCCGGTGAACGTGTTGGCGTATTCCTCGTTGTTCTTCAGGTACTCGTCTGTGGCCGACATGGCGCGAAGCTAGCAGCGCCGGCGGCGGAAGTCACGGGTCAGAATCAGGCAGATCGGCACCGGGGCCGCGTCACTTCTGCAGGTCGTAGACGGTCATCCCGCCGACGTCGACCGGAGTGAAGTTCTGCGCCACCCAGGCGGTGATCTGGCCGGAGGTCCCGGAGTGCCCGCCCGGCCCGCGGTGCCCGCCGGCGATGAAGTATCTGACCTGCCCCTCGGCCGCGTAATTCTGGAACTGCGCCAGCGTCGGTGAGTCGTCGCCGCCGGTGAATCCGCCGATGGCCATCACCGACGCCCCGGTCTGCAGCGCGAGGTCGCCGGCCGTCATCGACCCGACACTGGCTGCGGCCCAGCGGTTGTCGGCCGCGCGCAGCAGCTGCTGCAGTTCGGCGTTGTCTGCCAACGACGCGCCCGAAGCACCCGGGCCGTCGGGACCACCGGGACCATCCGGCCCGCCGGGCAGCCCGAACGCGTCGGCTCGGTGCGGACCCGACATCGCTATCGGGCCTTCGTGCGAGTCGGCTGCGGTCACGATCGCGTACGCCGCTGGTGCGGCCATTGCGAGCAGGAGCGCGGCCGCCGCCACCGCCGCAGTGGCCCGGCCCAGCCGGTGGACGCCGGCCCCGATGACAGCGGCAACGACGATGGAGCCGACCAGGACGGTCCACCGCAGCCACGGCTGCCAGTCCGGTGTGCGGGCGAGAACCGCGAACGCCCACACCCCCGTCGCCGCCGACATCGCCGCCAGCACCGCCCGCTGCGGCGAACATGCTCTGCCGCGCCACAACTCGGCGACGGCGATGCCGACCAGTGCGGCGACACCCGGCGCCAGTGCCACCGTGTAGTACGGGTGGATGATCCCGTCCATGAAGCTGAACACCGCTGCGGTGACCAGCACCCAGCCGCCCCACAGCAGCAGGCTCGCGCGGACGGCGTCGGTGCGGGCGGCGCGGCGGGTGAACCACAGCGCCGCCACCAGGCCGATCAGCGCGGCCGGCAACAGCCAGGACGCCTCGGCACCCATCGACGCGCCGAAGAGCCTGCCGATTCCGGGATCACCACCGAAGAACAGATTGGCTCCCCCACCGGGACCACCGGGCCCTCCGGGGCCTGCGGGCGGACTGTCCGGGCCGCCGGGGCCCGGGCCTTCTTCCCCCATGACGCGTTGAATACCGTTGTAGCCCAACGCCAGCTGCAGCAGGCTGTTGTCAGTGGAGCCGCCGATGTAGGGCCGTGAATCCGCCGGCCACAGACTGACCAGCGCCAGGAACGAGCCCGCTGTCACGATCATCGCGCCCGCCCCGGCCGCCAGCCGGCTCACCCGCTGCCAGAGCCCCACCGGCGCGGCGACCAGGAAAGCCAGCGCGAGCCCGGGCACGACCAGGAACGCCTGCAGCATCTTGGTCAGGAACGCGAACCCGAGCACGACACCGGCCAGCACGACCCACTTCGCCGCCCCGGTCTGGACGGCCCGCACCATCAGATAGGCAGCCACCACGAGCAGCAGCACCAGCAGCGCATCCGGGTTGTTGTACCGGAACATCAGCGCCGCCACCGGGGTGACGGCCAGCGCGGCACCGGCGATCAGACCGGCGCCCGGGCCGCTGACCCGACGTACCGCCGCGAACAGCATGCCTACCGAGGCCACCCCCATCAGCGCCTGCGGCAACAGCATCGTGAACGGGGTGAAGCCGAACAGCCGGCCTGACAGCGCCATCACCCACAGCGCAGCCGGCGGCTTGTCGACGGTGATCGCGTTACCCGGGTCCAGCGAGCCGAACAGCCACGCCTTCCAGTCCTGGGTACCGGCCTGAGCGGCCGCGGCGTAGTACTGGTTGGCCCAGCCCGACGCGCCCAGCCCCCACAGGTAGAGCGCGGCGGTGGCCACCAGCAGGGCCAGAAACGCCGGCCGAACCCAGCGCGGCCGTTGCGGCCTGGCGGCTTCCGTGGCAGCTGACGGCGGGGCGGCGGTGACGGTCATCGGGGGGTTCCTCCGGCGGTGGTGCGGCGCGGGTGGAAGACCCAGCCGCGCAGCAGGACGAAACGCACAACGGTGGCGAGCAGGTTGGCCGCCACCAGGACGGCGAGTTCGACGGTGTGGTGCGCGGTTTCGGTGGTGGTGTGCAGCAGGCCGAGCGCCCCGCTGGTGATGGTCAGTGCGATCCCGAAGACGATCAAGCCCTCGACGTGGTTGCGGGCCAGGTGCGCGCGGCCGCCGACACCGAAGGTGAAGCGCCGGTTGGCGGCGGTATTGCCGATCGCGGTGAGCAGCAACGCGATCAGGTTGGCCAGCTGCGCACCTGCCCACCCCTGCAGCAGCACGAACAGCACGATGTAGGCGGCGGTGGACGCGACCCCGACGGTGCCGAACCGCACCACCTGGCGCATCAGCGAACCGGGGGCGGCCGCGGCGCGCGAGTTGCCCAGTTGCGCGGCGATGGTGTTGACCGGGATGGCACCCGTGACCAAGCCGCGCAGCAGGCGGCCGATGCCCCGCAGGTCGGCGGCGGCGGTAGCCACGAGGTCGACGCGGCTGTCGGGGTCGTCGATCCAGTCCACCGGAACCTCGTGAATGCGCAGCCCGCTGCGCTCGGCCAGCACCAGCAACTCGGTGTCGAAGAACCATCCGGTGTCCTCGACATAGGGCAGCAGTTGCGCCGCGACGTCGGCCCGAATCGCTTTGAATCCGCACTGGGCGTCCGAGAACCCGGCCGACAGAGTCGATTTCAGGATCAGGTTGTAGCAGCGGGAGATGATCTCGCGCTTGGGTCCGCGCCGCACGCGCGCCCCGCGGGCCAGCCGGGTGCCGATCGCCAGGTCGGAGTGCCCGGAGATCAGTGGCGCCACCAGCGGGGCGAGCGCAGCCAAATCCGCCGACAGGTCGACGTCCATGTAGACCAGTACGGCCGCATCCGATTCCGTCCACACCCGGTGCAGTGCGCGACCGCGGCCCTTCTCCTCCAGCCGCACCACCTTCACGTTCGGCAACTCCGCTGCCAGCTGCGCGGCGATGCGGGGGGTGGCGTCGACGCTGGCGTTGTCGGCGATGGTGATCCGCGCCGGAAACGGCACGGAGTCATGCAGATAGCGGTGCAGCCGGTGCACGGAGGCCGCCAGTGCGGCCTGCTCGTTGTACACCGGAACGACCACGTCGAGGACGGGTGCACCGGTGGCGCGCGCCGCTACCGCGGCATTCGGCCGGGCCGCGAAAAGACGGTCGGCGCACCCGGGTTCGAGGACGGTGTCTGTCATGTCTGCCATGGTGGTTCGCGGACGTGTGCTCACCGTGGGCCTGAGCTATGCGGCGGCTGTGAGACGTGGGGTTCCTGGGTGAGGTCGTACACAGCGGTCCCGTCGATCGTCAGCGCGGGGTAACGCGCCTCGACCCACTCGCGGATCGCTGCGGAATCCCCCCCGCTGTCGCCGGAGGGGCGACCCATCATCAGTGAGGGGCCGGCGATGAAGTAGTGGATGCGCCCGGCGTGGACGTCGTCGATGAACTGCTCGAGGGTCGGCGCCGGATCGGTGCCGTTGAACCCACCGATCGCCATCACCGGAACCTGTGCGGCCAGTTGGTATCCGGCCGCGTTGTTGGAGCCGACGACGGCTGCGGCCCAAGTGGATTCGCCGCTGTCGGCGCTGAGCATCCGCAGCAGATCGGGGTGGGGGCGGGGCGCGCTGAGCAGTCCGCCTCCGGTGAAGCCGCCGGAGCGCGACGGACCAACCGAAGGCAACGCACCGCTGTGCGGCGAGGCAGCGGTGGCGAGGGAGAACGCGGCCGGACCAACCAGACAGGAGATCAGAGCCGATACGGCCGCCAGCGACGCCACCGGCCGCGGCAGCCGGGCGACGGCGAGCAGCAGTACCGCCGCGCCCACTCCCCCGACGGCCACCACCGCACGCAACCACGGCATCCAGTCGATCTGCCGGGCCAGAAGCACGGCCCCCAGGATCACGGTGATCAGCACCGCGCCGGCCATCGCGGTCGCAGCCCGAACGTCATAGCGATTCTGCCACAACAGGTTTGCACCGATGCCGATGACAGCCCCGATCGCAGGGGCCAGCGCGACCGTGTAGTACGGGTGCACGATGCCGTTCATGAAGCTGAACACGACCGCCGTGACGGCCAGCCAGCCGGTCCACAGGATCAGTGCCGCGCGGGCGGGGTCGGTCCGCGGCCGGCCCCGGGTGATCACGAATCCGGCGGCGAGACAGACGATCGCGGCGGGCAGCAGCCAGGCGACGTCGGCCCCCATGCCGAACCCGAACAGCCGCCCCCATCCCACGTCGTGGTTCAGGTTGCCGAGGCCGCCGGGCTCATCGCCGGTCAGCCGCCCGAAACCGTTGTAACCCATGGTCAATTCCAGGATGCTGTTGGTCTGCGAGCCGCCGATGTAGGGCCGCCGTTCGTCGGGCCACCATTCGACCAGCAGGAGGTACCAGCCGGCCGAGAGCACGAAGGCGCCGGCAGCGGCCAGCGTGTCGGCGAGTCGGCGTCCCAGCGGCCGGTGCCCGGCGACCAGATAGGCGGTCGCCAAAGCCGGCAGCACCAGCAGTGCCTGCAGCATCTTGGCCAGAAACCCGAAGCCGACCGCCGCGCCCGCCGCGACCAGCCACCACCGGCCGGTGTCCTTCTCGCACGCCCGTTGCGTGCAGAACGCCGCGACCACGAGGGACAACACCAGCAGCGCGTCGGGGTTGTTGAAACGGAACATCAATGCCGCCACAGGCGTGGTTGCCAGCACCGACCCGGCGAGCAGCCCGGCGCCATGGCCGCTGACCCGCCGGACTGCGAGATAGAGCACCGCGACCGCGGCCACCCCCATCAGGGCCTGCGGGACGAGCACGCTCCACGGGCCGAACCCGAACAGCCGTGCCGAGGCCGTCATCACCCACAGCGCGGCGGGCGGTTTGTCGACGGTGATCGCGTTCGCGGCGTCGCTGGAACCGAAGAACATCGCGGTCCAGTTCTGGGTGCCCGCCTGCACGGCCGCCGAGTAGTACGCGTTGGCCCATCCGCTGCCGCCGAGGTTCCACAGGTACAGCACGGCGGTGGCGAGCAGCAGCGCGGCGAGGGTCCCCGCTTGCCGGAGGGCACCGGCGCGCGGGCGGCACCGGAAGCGCGGGGCAGGGCGGCGTGGGGTGCGGGTTCGCGTGGCGCCGTCGGCAGAGGGTGCCCCGAGCTCGTCAGGGGTCAGCAGGGTCACTCACGCCATCGTGGGTGCGGCCGCTAGGCGTCCGATGGGCCGCGGCTGTGCCCCGCCTGTGAATCGCCGGGCAGTGTGACCACGAACCGGGTTCGGCCCGGCACGCTGTCCAGTTCGATGGTTCCGTCGTGCGCGCGCACGACGGCGGCGACGATGGCCAGTCCCAGCCCGGTGCTCCACCCTGTCCGCGCGCGCGACGAATCGCCGCGGGCGAACCGTTCGAACACCTCCGGCTGCAGGTCCGCGGGAATGCCGGGCCCGTCGTCGAGCACCGTGAGCACCGCCTGTCCACCGGCCCCGACGGTCAGTGAGGTAGACACGGCGGTGCCGGGCGGGGTGTGGATCCGTGCGTTCGCCAGCAGGTTGGCCAGTACCTGGCGCAGCCGGGGCTCGTCGCCGGTGACCGTGACCGGTTCGTCGGGAAGGTCGAGCTCCCAGCGGTGCTCGGGGCCGGCGATGTGCGCGTCGCTGACCGCGTCGACCGCCAGACGGGTCAGGTCGACGGTCTCCCGTTCCAGCGGTCGGCCGGCGTCGAGCCGGGCAAGCAGCAGCATGTCCTCGACGAGCTGGGTCATCCGCTCGGTCTCAGACTCCACGCGGTTCATCGCGTGGGCGACGTCCTCAGGCAGCTGCGCGCGTCGACGCTGCGCCAGCTCGGTATAACCGCGGATCGCGGCCAGCGGCGTGCGCAGTTCGTGGCTGGCGTCGGCGACGAACTGGCGGACCCGGGTCTCGCTGGCGTGCCGCGCGGACAACGCCCCCGCGATGCGGTCGAGCATCCGGTTCAGCGCGGCACCGAGTTGTCCGACCTCGGTGTGCGCGGACGCGGGGTCGACGTCGACGATCGGCGTGGGCAACCGCACCTCGCCCCGGTCGAGCTCCAGGTCGGCGACCTGCTGTGCAGCGGCGGAGACCCTGGCCAGCGGGGCCAGTTGGCGGCGGACGATGACGATGCCCGCCGTGCCCGCGGCGAGCAGTGCCACCGCTCCGACAGCGGTGAAGATCACCGCGACCCATAACAGGGTGTCGTCCACGTCGGCGGTCGGTAGCCCGGCGACCACGGTCCTGCCCGGAATGTGGGATTGGAAGGCGACCACCCGGTAGCGGCCGAGCCCGTCGAGGTCCAGCGTCTGCGGCCGGCCGTCGACAGCCACTGCGGCGAGTTGTCCCGCCGCCGTCGCGGATACCTCGGCACGCGAACCGTCGGCCGTGATCACCCCCGCCTCGACGGCGCGCCCGCCGGCCACCACCGCTCCCACGGTGTGGATGGCCTGCCCGGGCGCGTTCAGGAACGCCGGTCCGGGCCAGTCGTCGTCGCGGATCACCACGCGCCCGTCGGAACCCGGCGGGGGCGGCGCCGCCCCCGGCGGACGCATCCCCGGACGATGGCCCATGCCAGGCGGTGGGGGCGGACCGAACTCGAAGATCACCGTCGAGCGCCTGCCCGCCTCGACCACCTGCTCGTCCAGCTGGTTGGTCAGAAAGCGTTGCAGCGCATACTCGGTGGCCAGACCTATGCCGGCGCACACGGCGGCGATGAGCAGGACCTGGGTGACGATCAGCCGGGTGCGCAGCGACCAACTGCGTGGGGAACGGAGCACGGTCGGTGCTCGCTCACCGCGCCGGTTTGAGGACATATCCCGCGCCGCGCAGCGTGTGGATCATCGGCTCGCGGCCGCTGTCGATCTTCTTGCGAAGGTAGGACACGTACAACTCGACGATGTTGGAGCGGCCGCCGAAGTCGTAGCTCCACACCCGGTCGAGGATCTGCGCCTTGCTCAGCACACGTCTGGCGTTGCGCATCATGAACCGCAGCAGTTCGAATTCCGTTGCGGTGAGGGTGATCAGGTCTCCCCCGCGGGTCACCTCGTGGCTGTCCTCGTCCAGGACGAGGTCGCCCACCACGATCTTGGCTCCCCCCGTCGCAGTGCTCACGCCGGTGCGGCGCAGCAGCGCGCGCAGCCTGAGCACCACCTCCTCGATGCTGAACGGTTTGGTGACGTAGTCGTCTCCTCCGGCGGTCAGGCCGGCGATGCGGTCTTCGACGGAGTCCTTCGCGGTGAGCAGCAGCAGCGGCAGGCCGGGAATCTGCTCGCGCAGCCGGCGCAGCACCTCCAGCCCGCTCATGTCCGGCAGCATCACGTCGAGCACCACCACATCGGGCGGGTTCTGCCGGGCGATCGCGATGGCGGTGGCGCCGTCGCCCGCGGTGGAGATCTCCCAGCCCTCGTACCGCAACGCCATCGACAACAACTCGGTGAGCACGGCTTCGTCGTCGACCACGAGCACGTGGATCGGGGTGCCGTCCGCGCGCCGCATCACCGCGCGCGCGGGTTCATCCCCGGGGTCGTTCTGCGGGTCGGGCATGCGTCCATTGTCGCCCGGCGCGCTATGCGGTCTCTGTGCTGTTGCTATGTGCCGGCTGTGAAGCAGGGCCATATCGAACGCTGAGCCGACGCACAGCGGGTCCACATCAAGGGCCTCCAGCCTGGTTCCATGAGCGCCGAGCACCTGCCCTACCCCGACACCGTCCGGGGCGGCCGGGATTCGGAACCGCGGCCCTGGGGGCGGCGCAGGACACTGCTGGCCGTCGCCGTCGCCGCCGTGATCGCCGTACTCGGTGGCGCCGCGATCTACGCCGCGTCGGGCAGGTCGTCACCACAGTTGGGCGGCCCGCCGCCCGGCCACCACGCCGACGGCCCCGCCGGTCGGCCCCCCTTCGGACCCGGTGGCCCCAGGCCGCAGCAGGAGATGCCGCTGCACGGGCAGGTGGTGGTCGCCGACGGGGCCGGCGGCTTCGTCACGATGCTGAGCCAGACCGGCGTCGTCACGGCGACCACCCCGGGCTCGATCACGGTGCGCAGCGCCGACGGGTTCACCCAGACCTGGTCGACGGCGCCCGGCGAAGACCCGGCGTTCGCCGTCGACGACAGCGTGATGGTCCGAGGGGTGCAGAACGGGATGACGGCCGAGGTGACGGAGGTGCTCGACCCGCTGCGCGGACGCCGCTGAACCGGGACGACACCGCCACGCCTGGGCCGCGTCGGCGGGCTGTGGCCGGACACATCTCCTAACCTGGGGCGCATGCAGCCCCGCGGCGGACCGATCGGATGACCCGCTTCCTCGCGCGCCGGCTGCTCAACTACGTCGTGTTGCTGGGTCTGGCGTCGTTCCTGACGTTCACGCTGACCTCGGTCATGTTCGAGCCGCTCGACAGCCTGCTCGAACGCAATCCGCGGCCCCCGCAGGCGGTGATCGACGCCAAGGCGGCCGAGCTGAACCTCGACAAGCCCATCCCGGTGCGGTACGCGGACTGGCTGGGCGGAGCCGTCCGCGGCGATTTCGGCACCACCGTGGGAGGTCAGCCCGTCAGCGACGAACTGTGGCGCCGCATCGGGGTGAGCCTGCGGCTGGTGATCATCGGGTCGATCGTCGGCACCGTTCTCGGCGTGGTGGCGGGCGCCTGGGGCGCGGTCAGGCAGTACCGGCTGTCCGACCGTGTCATCACCACGCTGGCGCTGCTGATCCTGAGCGCACCGACCTTCGTGATCGCTAACCTGCTGATCCTGGCTGCGCTGAACGCGAACTCGGCGCTGGGCGTGCAGTTGTTCGAGTACACCGGGGAGACGTCGTCGGACGCCGTGGGCGGCGCGTGGAATCAGTTCGTCGACCGGCTGCAACATCTCGTGCTGCCCACGTTGACGCTGGCGCTGGGTGCGATGGCCGGATACAGCCGCTATCAGCGCAACGCGATGCTCGATGTGCTGGGCCAGGACTTCATCCGCACCGCGCGGGCCAAGGGGCTGACCCGGCGCCAGGCGTTGTTCCGGCACGGGCTGCGCACCGCGCTGATCCCGATGGCCACTCTGTTCGCCTACGGGGTCGGCGGGCTGTTCACCGGCGCGGTGTTCGTCGAGAAGATCTTCGGCTGGCACGGCATCGGCGAGTGGTTCATCCAGGGCATCGCCACCCAGGACACCAACATCGTGGTCGCGATCACGGTGTTCACCGGACTGACGGTGCTGCTGGCCGGGCTGCTCTCCGATGTGCTCTACGCCGCGCTCGACCCGAGGGTGCGGGTGTCATGAGCGAGGCGATGACCGACGGCGCCCACAACGGGTTCGCATCGAGGCGCACGCTGGTGTGGCGAAGGTTCGTGCGCAACCGGCCCGCGGTGGTGTCGCTGTTCGTGTTGGCCGCGCTGTTCATCAGCTGCTGGGCGCTGCCCCCGCTGCTGCCCTACTCGCACACCGACCTGGACTACTACGCGCTGCAGCAGCCGCCGACGACCACCCACTGGTTCGGCACCAACGCGCTCGGTCAGGACCTGCTGGCCCAGACGCTGCGAGGCATGCAGAAATCGCTGCTGGTCGGGGTGTGCGTGGCGTTCCTGTCCACGCTCGTCGCGGCGACCGTGGGCGCGATCGCCGGGTATTTCGGGGGGTGGCGCAACGCCGCGCTGATGTGGATCGTCGACCTGTTGCTGGTCATCCCGAGCTTCCTGCTGATCGCGATCGTCACCCCGCGCACCCGGGAATCCGGCACCATCCTGTGGCTGATCCTGCTGCTGGTCGCGTTCAGCTGGATGATCAGCGCCCGCATCGTCCGGGGCATGACGATGAGCCTGCGCGAACGCGAATTCGTCACCGCGGCAAGGTACATGGGTGTGAGCCACTGGCGCATCATCGTCCGCCACATCATCCCGAACGTCGCGTCGATCCTGATCATCGACACCGCACTGAACGTCGGCCTGGCCGTCCTGGCCGAGACCAGCCTGAGCTTCCTCGGTTTCGGGGTGCAGCCGCCGGACGTCTCGCTGGGCACCCTGATCGCCGACGGCACCCGGTCGGTGACGACGTTTCCGTGGGTGTTCCTGTTCCCGGCCGGGGTGCTGGTGCTGATCGTGTTCTGCGCCAACCTCGTCGGGGACGGGTTGCGCGACGCACTCGATCCCGGGGTGCGGCCGGCGGGGCGTCGCACGTGAAAGGCACGCAACCTTATGGGCGCCCGCACGAAGAAAGAGATCCCCCGATGAGCCTGCTCGAGGTGCGGGGGCTGACGGTCACGTTCCCGACCGACAGTGAACGGGTGCCCGCGGTGCGCGGGCTGGACTATCACGTCGACTCCGGCGAGGTCGTCGCGCTGGTCGGGGAATCGGGTGCGGGCAAGTCCGCCGGGGCGATGGCCGTCATCGGTCTGCTCCCCGAATACGCCGAGGTGTCCGGCTCGGTGCGACTGCACGGTGAGGAGCTGCTGGGGCTGACCGACCGGCAGATGTCGCAGGTGCGCGGCGCGAAGATCGGCACGGTGTTCCAGGACCCGATGTCGGCGCTGACGCCCGTCTACACCGTCGGCGACCAGATCGCGGAGGCCATCCGCATTCATCAGCGCGGTATCGACAGGCGGGCGGCGCAGACCCGGGCCGTCGAACTGCTGGAGATGGTCGGGATCGCCCAGCCGGCGCAGCGGGCCCGGGCGTTCCCACACGAGCTGTCCGGCGGTGAACGTCAGCGCGTGGTCATCGCGATCGCGATCGCCAACGATCCCGACCTGCTGATCTGCGACGAGCCGACCACCGCGCTCGATGTCACCGTGCAGGCCCAGATCCTCGACGTGCTGCGCACCGCGCGCGATGTCACCGGCGCCGGCGTGCTGATCATCACCCACGATCTCGGCGTGGTCGCCGAATTCGCCGACCGCGCGCTGGTGATGTACGCCGGACGGGCCGTGGAGACCGCGCCGGTGGCGGACCTGTACCGCGACCGCCGGATGCCCTACACCGTGGGCCTGCTGGGATCGGCGCCCCGCCTGGACGCCTCACAGGGTGTCCGGCTGGTGCCGATCCCGGGCGCGCCTCCGGCGGTCAGCGCGCTGCCGCCCGGCTGCCCGTTCGCGCCGCGGTGCCCGCTGGCGATCGACCAATGCCGTGCCGCCGAGCCGGAACTGCTGCCCGTGGCCCCCCACCATCGGGTGGCCTGCATCCGGCACGAGAAGGTCGTCGGGCGCAGCGCGGCCGAGATCTACGACGTGTCGACCGCACCGCACCGCGAGAGCACCCCGTCCGCCGAGACCGTCGCGCTCCGCGTCACCGACCTGACCAAGACGTACCCGCTGACCAAGGGGGTGGTGCTGCGCCGCCGCATCGGCGAGGTGCGCGCGGTCGACGGAATCAGCTTCGAACTGCCGCAGGGCCGCACGCTGGGCATCGTCGGCGAGTCGGGGTCGGGCAAATCCACCACGCTGCACCAGATCCTGGACCTGTCGGCCCCGCAGGGCGGCACCATCGAGGTGCTCGGGCGGGACGTCGCGACGTTGGACCGGCGGGCACGCAGGGCGCTGCGCGGGGATCTTCAGGTGGTGTTCCAGGACCCGGTGGCGTCGCTGGACCCCCGCCTTCCGGTCTTCGATGTTCTCTCAGAACCCTTGCAGGCCAATGGATTCGACAAGACCTCGATCCGCGACCGGGTGGCCGAGCTGCTGGGTGTGGTCGGGCTGCGCCGTGAGGACGCCGGCCGCTATCCGGGCGAGTTCTCCGGCGGGCAGAAGCAGCGCATCGGCATCGCCCGGGCGCTCGCGCTGCGCCCGAAGATCCTGGCGCTCGACGAGCCGGTCAGCGCGCTGGACGTGTCCATCCAGGCCGGCATCATCAATCTGCTCCTGGATCTGCAGGACCGGTTCGAGCTGGCCTATCTGTTCGTCTCCCACGACCTGTCCGTGGTGCGGCACCTGGCCCATCGGGTGGCGGTGATGCACAAGGGCGTGATCGTCGAGCAGGGCGACAGCGACGAGGTGTTCGGTCATCCGCAGCACGAGTACACGCGGCGGCTGCTGGCCGCGGTGCCCCGCCCGCAACCCGATCCCGGTTAGAGTCGACGTCTATGAATTCGCGAGCAGACACAAAATCGCACCGTTTGGCCATCAAAAGTGCGATTTTGCGTCTGCTCGCGGTCGGGAGCGTCGCGGCACTGGTCGTGACCGGGTGCGCCAGCGGCCCGTCCGACGCCCCGTCGGCCGGAGGCAACGCGGAGTTGGGCGCGACCGCCGACATCAACCCCCAGGACCCGGCGACCCTCCAACAGGGCGGTAATCTGCGGCTGGCGCTGACCGGTTTCCCGCCGAACCTCAATTATCTGCACATCGACGGCAATCTCGGGGAACTCGGCCGGTTGCTGCGCGCGACGCTGCCGCGGGCGTTCGTCATCAAGCCCGACGGCCAGATGACGGTCAACAGTGACTACTTCACCGACGTCGAGCTGACCAGCACCGAGCCGCAGGTCGTCACGTACACGATCAACCCGAAGGCAGTCTGGTCGGACGGCACCCCTATCACCTGGGAGGACCTCGCCGCCCAGATCAACGCCACCAGCGGCAAGGACGAGCGCTACCTGTTCGCCTCCCCCAACGGCAGCGAACGGGTCGCCTCGGTCACCAAGGGCGTCGACGATCGGCAGGCGGTCATCACGTTCGCCAAGCACTTCGCCGACTGGCGCGGCATGTTCGCCGGCAACGCCATGCTGATGCCCAAGAAGGTGACCCAGGATCCGGAGGCGTTCAACAAGAGCCTGCTCAACGCGGCGCCACTGTCGGCGGGTCCATTCATGATCAGCACGATCGGTCGCGGGGCGCAGCGAATCATGTTGAGCCGCAACCCGAAGTGGTGGGGCACGCCACCGCTGCTGGACTCCATCACCTACACCGTGCTCGACGACGCCGCGATGATCCCCGCGCTGGAGAACAACGCCATCGACTCAGTGGGCCTGGCCACCCTGGACGACCTGGAACGTGCGCGGCGCGCGCAGGGGGTCTCGATCCGGCGGGCGCCCGCCCCGAACTGGTATCACCTGACGATCAACGGCGCCGAGGGTTCACCGCTGTCCGATCCGGCACTGCGCACGGCGATCACCAAAGCCTTGGACCGCCAGGCGATCGCAGCCGTCACCCAGCGTGGCCTCACCGACGCGCCGGCGGCGTTGAACAACCACATCTATCTGGCGGGCCAGGAGGGCTACCAGGACAACAGCATCGGATTCGACCCCGAGGCGGCCAAGCGCGAACTCGATGCGCTGGGCTGGACTCTGAACGGCCAGTTCCGGGAGAAGGACGGTCGACGGCTGACGCTGCGCGATGTGTTCTACGACGGGGCGAGCACCCGTGCGGTGGCGCAGATCGCGCAGAACCAGCTCGCGCAGGTCGGGGTCAACCTCGAGTTGGTGCCGGTCGCGGGCGGCTCGCTGTTCACCGACTACGTCACCCCGGGCAACTTCGACATGGTCCAGTTCGCCTGGGGCGGTGATGCTTTCCCGCTCGCCAGTCTGACCCAGATCTACGCCTCCAACGGCGAGAGCAACTACGGCAAGATCGGCAGCCCGCAGATCGACGCCAAGATCGAGGAGACACTGTCCGAGCTGGATCCGGCCAAGGCACGGGTGCTGGCCAACGAACTCGACACGATGATCTGGGGGGTCGGCCACAGCCTGCCACTGTTCCAGGCCCCCGGAAATGTCGCCGTCCGCAGCAACCTGGCCAACTTCGGGCCCGCCGGCATCGGCGACATCAACTACTCGGCGATCGGGTTCATGAAGTAGCCGTCCGGGCAGGCACGCCCGGCAGCGCGGACTCGGCGCGCGCGGCCACCGCGAGTGCGCCGACCAGCAGCCGCACCGTCAAATTGGCCGGTAAAGCGTCCAGTTCCTTTGCCCGCGAGGACAGTTCGGCGGCACGGCCGGCGTGGACGGCCTGGCAGATCGACAGCGCCGCGCGTTCGCGGGTGTCGAGGATGCTGTGGCCGGCCGTGGGCAGCTCGACGAGCACCGAATCCGGGATCAGGGCGGCGACGCGGTGCGCCACCTGCGGCGGCGTCGTCAGGTCACGGCCGCCCGACACCACCGCGGTGGGCCAGGTGAACTCCGGCATCGCCGACGGCAGATCGTAGGGTTGCGCATCGAAATGCACGTCGCCGCCGGCGATGTCGCGCAGCGCGACCGCCGGGTCGACCGGTCCGCCGTCGGGCACCGCGCCGTAGTTCAGTTCCCGGTAGGCGATACGTTCGACCAGATCGGGCTCGTGCCGGTATGGGGTTTTGCGTTCCGTCACCTGCTTGGTGATAAACGCGGCGACCTTCCACAGCCCGTCCCGATCGGCCAGCAGCAGGTCGAGCTGGCGGCTGAGTGCGTCGAGGCCGGCGAGTTCATACAACCCGATGGTCAGCAGCAGGGCCTGGGGCGTCAGTGCGCCGGCGGCGTCCAATTGCCGCACCTTGGCGGCCAGATCGGCATCGCCGTCCGCGCCGTCCCACAGCACCCGACGGACTTGCGTGCGCACCATGTCGATGTCGTCGGCCGACAGCAGCGGCGAGTCCAGCACCATGGCGTGAACCCGGCCCGGATGCCGCACGCCGACCCCGGCGGCCAGATACGAACCGTAGGACGCGCCGTAGACGACGGCCTTGTCGACGTCGGCGGCGTTGAGCACCGCGGCGATGTCGTCCACGGCGGCATCGACCGCCATTGCCTCAGGTGGCAGGTCGGCGCCGGTGTCGTCGTGCCGGGACAAGCCGACCCCCCGGTGCTCGACCATGATGACGTCGAGTCCGGCCGCCGCGGCGTGCCGCCGGAACGCCCGGTACAGCGCGACGGAGGCGGCCCCCGGACCGCCGGGAATGACCACCACCGGATGGGCCGACGGGCGCCCGGTCCGCACGTAGTACAGGTCGAACTCGTCGGCGCCCCGACCGAAAGGCCTGCGGACCCGTCGCACCCCGGGCTGCGCGGCAAGCCTGTTGTGCGCCCGGCGGCGTCTGGCGTTCATGGTCATCACAGCCATTGTGCCCGGAGGCCGTCACCAACGGCGTCCCGCCCGTGCAGCGTTCCGTTCGGGCTGAGCCAAACGCGTGTGCCGCGGGCCGTCCCGTCAGTACAACCAAGACATGACCTCTGTGGATCACATCACCGCACTGCTGCCCGGCTCTGCCGAGTTCGCCGCCCTGCTCAAGCAGATCGGTGAAGGAGCCCGAAATCGAGACCTCAATGACGAGAATCCCTTTGAACAGGTGGCGGCGCTGAAACGGGCCGGCTTCGGCACGCTTCGGCTTCCGACCGGGCTGGGCGGACCGGGATTGACAACGCCCCAGCTCTTCGCCGCCGTCATCGACGTCGCACGCGCCGATCCTATTGTGGCGCACATCTTCCGGACACACTTTTGGTTCGTCGAGGAGCGCCTGCGCACCGCCGACACCCGGGTCGCCCAGCAGTGGCTGCGAAAAGTCGCCGCGGGCAAAATCTTCGGGAACGCGTTCAGCGAGAAGGGCGCACACGCAGTCGGCAGCCTCGTCTTCAACACCAGGTTGCTACCGGCGGGCGAGGGCGGATTCCGCCTCGACGGCGAGAAGTACTACAGCACCGGGACGCTGTTCTGCGACTACCTGACCGTCACCGCGACCACCGACCATGACTCGGTGGCCACCGTGGTGGTGCCCGCCGACCGCGACGGCGTGCAGATCGTCGACGACTGGGACGGGTTCGGACAGCGCCGGACCGGCACCGGGACGACGACGTTTGCGAACGTGGCCGTATCCGCCGAGGAGGTGCTCAGCGATACACCCTATGACGCTGATCCGGTGCCGACTGTGCAGTACGCGGCGCTGCAGCTGTTCATCCACGCGGTGGTTGCCGGGATCCTGGAGTCGGTGGTCGACGACGGTGTGGCGCTGTTGCGCTCACGGGACCGCAGCTTCAGCCATGCCGTCGCCGAGCGCCCCACCGATGATCCGCTGTTGCAGCGCCAGCTCGGTGAGCTCGCCGGCACCGCTTACGTCGCGAGAGCTGTGGTGCTCGACGCGGCCGCGGCGATCGCCGACGCCACGGCCTCGGAGAACAACGGCGTGCCCGATGCCGACCTGGCCGCCGAGGCTCAACTCAAGGCGGCCAAGGTGAAGGTGCATCTCGACGAGGTCGCGCCGCGGGCCGCCACGCGCCTGCTCGAACTCGGCGGGGCCAGCGCGGCGAGCCGGCGGCTCAACCTCGACCGGCACTGGCGCAACATCCGCACGATCACCCTGCACAATCCGGTGGCCTACAAGGCCAGGGTGATCGGCGAGAACCTGTTGCACGGCACGGCGATTCCAGCCAACGCGTACTTCTGACGGGTTTCCCGGCGGTGAGCGTGCGCTTTTGCCGGATTTTCCGCGGCGTTTCCACCGCAGACACGCACGCTCGCGGGGAGGGCGCGCGGTCGCGGGGTGCGTGCGCCGAGATCAGGCGATCAGCTCGATGTGGCGCGCGGTCTGCACACCGGCGTAGCGCTGCGGGCTGCACGTCAGGATGATCACCTGGCCGTCGCCGGCGACGGCGTCGAACACCTCGGCCATCTTGGTCAGCCTGTCGGTGTCGGTGAAGCCGAGCGCGTCGTCGATCACCACCGGCACGCTGTCCTCCTTGGCCACCAGCGTCGCTCCCGCCAGCCGAGCCACGATGCCGAGCTGCTCCTTCGCACCGCCGGACAGCGACTCGTAGGGCACGGTCCGCCCGGACAGCGTGCGGTGCCCGATGCGCAGCGAGCTATCCACGTCGACCTCGAAGCTGTCGCCGAACACGATGCGGCCCAACCGTTCCACCTCGCCGCGGAATGGGTCGACATAACGCTGGCGCAGCGCGTCGCGATGCCGGCCCATCACCGACCTGAGCAGCTGGGCGGCCCGCGCGCGCCGCTGCACACGCCCGAACTCGGCCTCGGCACGCTCACGTTCGGTCTCGGCGGCGTCGAGGCGGCCCTTGCGCCCCTCGGTGCCGTACACCTTCAGCTGCGCGGAGACCTCCCGCAGCGACTCGCTCACCTCGGCGTGCCGCGCGCTCACCGCCGACGCCTCACGTTCGGCCGCGGTGAGCGCCGACGCGACCGCCTCCGGCTCGTGCCGCGCCACCTCGCCGCCCAGCCGCGCGACCACCGCTTCGGCTGCGGCCACCGCCTCGGCATCGGCTTGCGCTCTGACGGCCAGCTCGTCGTCCCCGGTGGCGGCGCGCTGGTCGGCCAGCCGCTGCGCGGCGCCAGCGAGCTCGGTCTGCGCGGCCTGCAACTTCTCCAGCGACCGGGCCGCGTGCAGGCTCCGCTTGGCCAGCAGTCGGCCGGCCTCCTCGGCGACCTTGCGCTGTGTCTCACAGTCGCGGATGGCCTGCTGGTGGGCCGCGGTGGCCTCCACGAGCTCCAGCCGCTGGGCCGTCGGATCCAGTGACCCGTCGTTGTCGAAAAGCCCTTCCACGGCGGGCATCCGGGCTTGGAGCTCGTCGAGGCGGGACCGCAGCTCATCGAAAGAGTCGTCGGCGGTCAGCGCCTCGAGGATGGCCCGCACCTGCTGGCGTGCGGCACGGAGTTCGCGGCGGCGCCGGTCCAGCGCACGGGCGGCGTCGACGTCGTCGACCCCGGCCCGTCGCAGCGATTCGGCCAGCCGCGCCGTGGCTCCGTCGAGCGCCGACTGGGTGACCGCCGCGGACGCGCCCGGCACCACCTGCACCGACAGCACCCCGGGCAGGTCGATACCGGTCGCTGATCCTGTTGCCGCAGACCAGGTCTCACCGGCACGTAGGACCACCTCCTGCCCGGCGATGAGCACCTGGACGTCGGCGGTGGCGCTGACCTCGATGCGGGCCGAGGTCTGTTCGACGGCGGCGGTGGCCCGGTCGACCGCGGCCGCGGCGGTTTCGATGTCGGCCAGCAGCGCGTCGGTGAGCGTGATCGCCGCGAGATCGTTCTGCACGGTGGCGAGCTCGCGTTCGTGACGCTCGATCGTCGCGATGCGGGTGGAGAGCCTGTCGAGCTCCTCGCGGTCCGCCAGTCGCTGCACCGCCGCACGCGCGGTGTCGACCCGCTCCTGGCTGGCGCTGACCGCGGCGCGGGCCTGCTCGGCAGCCTCGTCCGCCACCACCTGCATCTGCTTGGCCGTGTCCAATTCATCGGCGGCGGTGTCGGATTCGGTCTGCAGCATGGCCACGGCCGCGGTCCGCTCGTCGATGTCGGCGCGTGACCGGCGCCGCTCGGTCAGCGCCGCCACGGACACGGTGTGCGCGGATCGGGCCGCCTCGGCACGCACCGTCGCCTGCTCGAACTCGCCCTGCAGCACCCCCAGGACCTGGGCCGCGCGTTGCGCGCCGTCGAGCCGCTGCACGGCCGACGTGCACTCCTCGGCGAGCCGGGCCTGGTCCTCGGTGAGCCTGGCGTGGGTGCGCACCGCCTCGTCCACCTCGGCCATCGCTGCCGCGCAGCGCGCCACATCCTCGTCGGCGGCGCGCAACCGCGCCGTCGCGGCGGCCCATTCGCCGGTGGGGCGTCCGGTGCTGGTGAAGTAGCGCCGGTACTCCTCCTCGACCCGGTCGATCAGTAGGCTCTCGACGTTTGCGGCGCCCGCGGCCGGGACCTCGTCGACCTCCCCGGCCACCACGTCCAGCGCCCGGGACAGCGCGTTGCATCCCGCCAGCTCGGCGGCCGATGTCGGCGCCGACTGCAGGACCCGTTGCGCCTGCCACAGGTCGAGGTCGACGGACTCGGCCAGGATGGCGCGAACGCGGTCGTGCGCCTCGTCTCCGGTCAGCTGTTCGCGCCGCGGGGTCAGCACGGTCAGCTCGGTCTCGGGCCGCTTGTGGAAGCGCTTGCGGTACACGAACCGGTAGGGCCCGGCGGAGATCTCGGCCGTCACCTCGGCGCCCACATCGGCATGCGTGGGCTTGACCTGCTTGACCTCTTTCTTGCTGGACCGGTCCTTGGATTCCAGCAGCAGATCGAGGGCTTCGAGCATCGACGACTTACCCACCTCGTTGGGGCCGCTGACCACGACCACTCCCCGATCGGGAAATTCGATGTCGCGGTGGGTGATTCCGCGGTAGTTCGTCAGGACCAGCCGGTGCAGCTTCACGCCGCGCCCCCTTCTGTGAGCCGCAGCAGCAGCGCCAACGCCGCGCGCGCGTCCTCGGCGTCCTCGCCGGCCGACCGTGCCGTGGCCACCAGCTCGTCCACAGCGGCCGCGGCGAAGCCCCCGATCCCGAGGTCGTCGAACTCCCCGTCGGCGGGTATCACCGCAAGGTCGGTCTGCTTGTCCCACGGCACCAGCGCCGCGAACAGCCGCGCATACCGGTCCAGGCACGCGTCGAGCGCAGCCCGGTCGGTCACCGTGAGGGACCCGGTCAGGCCCAGCCGGATCACCGTGCGCTCCTTGTCGGGCATCTGGTCGAGATTGATGTCGAGGTCCGCGACGTCGCGGCTGTTGTCCACCGCATGCCGCAGCGACATGAACCGCCACGTGCCGACCCGGCGAGCGTCCACCTGGACCGGTCGGCTCCCGTCGGTTTCGTCGATGTCGACGACCAGGACGTGGCCGGGATCGGGTTCGATGTCGTCGTAGTTGGTGACCTCGGGTGAGCCCGAGTACCACACCCTGCCGGTGGCGCCGACACTCATCCGAGAGTGTTTGTCCCCCAGGGCGACATAGTGCACCGCGCCGCGGGCGATCGCTGCCTCGACGGCCGCGAGCCCGATCAGCGACGCCCGGTCCTTGTCCGGCACCAGGATGTCGACCGCACCGTGCCCGACGACGACACGTGTGACCTCGGTGCCGCCGGGGAGCTCGTCGAGCACCCGGCCGACCAGGTCGGTGGTGGGCGCCTTCGAGAACCAGGGCGCGGCCACCAGCTCAAGCCCCGGCCGCACCTCGTGGACGCCGGGCCGGTCCAGCACCACCACGTTGTCGGGCTTCTCGGAGGCGAACAGCGCGCTGGTGTACACCGACGACGCATCCAGCGGATCGTGGTTGCCGGGCAGTAGATAGACCGGGATCGAGATGGCGCGCATCGCCTCCAGGGCGGTGCTGACCTCACGTGGGGCGAGCTGATTGTGCTCGAACACGTCGCCGGCGACGACGACGAACTCGGCCCCGACCTCGGCGGCGAGCTGCCCCAGCGCGCAGATTGCACTGCGCCGGGACGCCGAATAGCGCGGCTGCGCATCACCGTTGAGGTAATGACGGGTCATCCCCAACTGCCAGTCAGCAGTGTGCAGAAAACGCATCTCGCCCCGCCCCCTCCGCGTCGTCGCCGGCTGTGTCTGTCATGGCATGGCTACTGTAGGGCCGGGCTCCGACAAGTCCGTGGACGCGCACCGGCATGGCCTACGGTTGATGGATGAGTGACCGCCGACGCACCCTTCTGTTGCTGCGCCACGCCAAGTCGGACTACCCGGACGGGGTCGTCGACCACGACCGCCCGCTGGCGGCGCGGGGCGTCCGTGAGGGAGCCCTGGCCGGCGACTGGATCAGGACGAACGTGGGCGAGGTGGACGCTGTGCTGTGCTCGACGGCGACGCGCACCCGGCAGACCCTGGAGCGCACCGGGATCATCGCTCCAGTGCAGTACGTCGACCGCATCTACGATGCGACGCCCGGCATCGTGATCGAGGAGATCAACGCCGTGCCGACCCGTTTCGGCGGCGACGTCTCGACGCTGCTGGTCATCGGCCACGAGCCGGTGATGTCGTCGCTGGCGCTGGGGCTGGCCGCCAACCCGGACGCCGACAACAGTGCCTATCAGGCGGTTTCGGCGAAGTTCCCGACGTCGGCGGTCGCGGTGCTGCGCACCGGCGCGGCGTGGGAGCAGCTCGCGCTCCGTGGCGCCGAGCTGGTCGACTTCCACGTCCCGCGCTGAAGCGCGCTGACAGTCAGGCCCGGGTGGCCAGTGTCAGCTCCATCAGCTTGATCGCCATCCCGCAGGCGTCCATGCCGGGTGTCTGCGGATTGACCCACCAGCCGACCACGCCGGCGGCATCGCTGGCCACCCCGCACGCGCCGTTGGGATCGTTGGGCCGCATGACGATCGAGGAGATGCCGGCGACCGACCGGTTCTCGATCTGATACTGCAGCTGCTCGGCCACGCTGCGCTCGTTGTCCAGGCTGCCGGTCTCGAACCAGAAGCGGGTGATGTCGACAAGACCGGCCGGATTGGCGGCCTGCCAGCGGCAGATCGCACCGACGAAGGTGCTCTGGATGTCCAGCGGATCGGCGCCGACCGTCTCCGCGAGGATGTCCTCGGTGAGGACCTCGCATTCTTTGAGCAGGTTGGGGTATTTGCGCTCGGAGTTGTCATTGCGGGGCACGGTGCCGGTGCCGGATTTGGCGGCGGTGCCTTCGACCGTCTGCGTGCAGCCGGTCAGCACGGCCAGACCGGCCAGAGCGGCGACCGCCCCGGTGAGCAGGCGTCGGGTCATTTGGAGTTCACAATCGACTGGCGGGTGAGCTCCTTGGCCACCTCGCAGGGGTCCGGATAGGGCGGCTGCGCGTAGCTGATCGACCATTCGATGAAATCGTCGTTGAACTGGATGCCGACCTCACACAGATTCACGCCGACCTCGGGGTCGGGGTCCTCGTTGATCCCGATGAAGCCGTCGTGGCCCTCGATGTTGATGTCCTCCACGCTGGTCCGCGACAGCTCCATGGTCTTGCGCTCGCGGCCGATCGGGCTGCCGCGGAACCACGAGAACGAGAAGTGCGGCCCCAGAATCGATCCACCGGACAGCCACTGGCATCCGACCGAGGTCTTGGCCGTGTTCACCAGACCGGGCACCTCGGTCTGCTTGGTGATCTCCTCGTCACTGACCCCACCGCACTCGGGGAAGAACGGTCCGTGCGTGACGCTCTGCTGCGGAGCCTCGGTCGACGGCATGGCCGGGTTCTGCGGCTCGGAGTCCGAGCACCCGGCGAGCACGGGGAGCATGGCGGCGACGGCGACGGCCAGCGCCCCACGCGCGCGGGGAGCGATGACCGACACCGTCGGCCGACGGTGTCCGCGGAAGCTGGGGTTCACGCCATGCACTGTAGCGGCAGCCCTCGCCCTCAACCACCGACATGCCGACTGACCTGCCTCTTTATCTGATTCTCAGGTGGAGTTCGCGCTCGCCCCGGCCTCGGGCGGCGCGGCCGGTGTGCGACAGTAGCGAGATGCTCTGGGGGCTGCTCCGCCGGTACGCACGGCCCTACCGCCGCCTGCTGACGATCGTCGCGGCGCTTCAAGTGGTCAGCACACTGGCCACGCTGTACCTGCCAACGGTCAACGCCGCGATCATCGACGACGGTGTGGCTCAGGGAAACCTGCGCCGCATCGTCGAACTCGGCTTTGTCATGCTCGCCGTGACCGCGCTGCAGGTGGTGTGCGCGGTGGGCGCGGTGTATTTCGGGTCGCGCGCGGGCACGGGGGTGGGCCGCGATCTGCGCTCGGCGATGTTCCACCACGTCACGGGCTTTTCCGCGGAGGAGACGGCCCGCTTCGGCGCCCCTTCCCTGCTCACACGCACCACCAACGACGTGCAACAGATCCAGCTGCTGGTTCAGCTGACGTGCACGATGCTGGTCACCGCGCCGATCATGAGCGTCGGCGGCATCGTGATGGCGATCCACCAGGATGCGGGACTGTCGTGGCTGCTGGTGGTCAGCGTGCCGGTGCTGGCGCTGGCCAACTACTGGATCGTGTCGCACCTGCTACCCATCTTCCGCCGCGTGCAGGGCCAGATCGACGGGATCAACCGGGTGATGCGCGAGCAGCTGACCGGTCTGCGCGTGGTTCGCGCGTTCGCCCGGGAACCGTTCGAGCGCAACCGATTCGCCGAGGCCAATACGGCGCTGTCCGACAGTGTGCTGGAGGCGGGCCGCTGGCAGGCGCTGATGCTGCCGACCACCACCCTGGTGATCAACGTGTCGAGCGTGGCCCTGATCTGGTTCGGCGGCATGCGCATCGACGCCGGTCAGATGCAGGTCGGTTCGCTGATCGCGTTCCTGTCCTACTTCATGCAGATCCTGATGGCGGTGCTGATGGCGACGTTCATCCTGGTGATCCTTCCGCGCGCGTCGGTGTGCGCCGAGCGGATCACTGAGGTGCTGGCGACCGAACCGGCGATCACCAACTCCCCCGCCGCGACGACGTCGGCACCGATCGCCGGCGAAATCCGGTTCGATGCCGCGACGTTCAGCTACGCCGGCGCTGACCGTCCGGTGCTGCAGGACATCACGTTCACGGCCCGGCCCGGGACCACCACCGCGATCGTCGGATCCACCGGTTCGGGGAAGTCGACCCTGGTGTCGCTGATCTGCCGGCTCTACGACGTCACCGCGGGTGCGGTGCGCGTCGACGGCGTCGATGTGCGCGACCTGGACATCGAACACCTCTGGGCGGCAATCGGCTTGGTGCCCCAGCGCGGCTACCTGTTCTCCGGCACCGTCGCCGACAATCTGGCCCTGGGTGCGCCCCCGGGACGGGTCGTGACCGACGACCAGATGTGGGCGGCGCTGCGCGTCGCGTGCGCCGACGACTTCGTCGCCGCCCATCCCGACGGGCTGTCGATGCCGGTGGCCCAGGGCGGGATGAACTTCTCCGGCGGTCAGCGGCAGCGGCTGGCCATCGCCCGTGCGGTGATTCGCGATCCGGCGATCTATCTGTTCGACGACGCGTTCTCCGCACTGGACGTGCACACCGACGCGCGGGTCCGCGACCACCTGCGCGGGGTCTCCGCCTCCGCCACCGTCATCATCGTGTCGCAACGGATTTCGACCGTCTCCGCGGCCGACCTGATCGTCGTCGTCGATGACGGGCGGGTGGTGGGCGCCGGCACCCACGAGCACCTGCTCGGCACCTGCCAGCCCTACCGGGAGTTCGCGGACTCGCAAGCGGTGCCGGCAGGTGAGCGGTGAGCGGCCCGCTGGCACGCCCGATGCGGATGAACGAGCCCCCGCAGACCCGGTCCCGGGACTTCAAGGGGTCGGCGCTGCGGCTGTTGCGACGACTGACACCACACCGCCGACTGACCGTCGCGGTGATGCTGCTCGGAATCGGCGGCATCGCCGTCGGGGTGATCGGCCCGCGCATCCTCGGGCACGCGACCGACCTGTTGTTCAACGGCGTCATCGGCCGGCAGCTGCCGACGGGCCAGACCAAGGAGCAGGCCGTCGAGGCCGCCAGGGCTCGCGGTGACGGCACGTTCGCCGACCTGCTCTCGGGTATGGACGTCGTGCCCGGGCAGGGGGTGGATTTCGCTGCTGTGGCGCGCACGCTGGCGTTGGCGCTGGGCTTGTATCTGGTTGCCGCCCTGATGGTCTGGGTGCAGGCCAGGCTGCTCAACGTGGTGGTTCAACGCACCATGGTGATGTTGCGCTCCGATGTCGAGGACAAGCTGCACCGGCTGCCGCTGCGGTATTTCGACTCTCGGCAGCGCGGCGAGGTGCTCAGCCGGGTCACCAACGACGTCGACAACCTGCAGCAGTCCCTGACGATGTCGATCACCCAGCTGCTGACCTCGGTGCTGACGGTGATCGGTGTGCTGGTGATGATGCTGACGATCTCGCCGCTGCTGACGCTGCTCACGGTGGTCACGGTGCCGCTGTCGCTGTGGGTGACTCGTTCGATCGCCCGGCGGTCCCGCACGCTGTTCGTCGCGCAGTGGACCAATACCGGCCGGCTGAATGCGCACATCGAGGAGACCTACAGCGGGTTCACCGTCGTCAAGACCTTCGGCCACCGCGCCCGGGCCGAGGAGCAGTTCACCGAACTCAACGACGATGTCTATCGCGCCAGCTTCGGGGCCCAGTTCTTGTCGGGGCTGGTGTCGCCGGCCACGATCTTCATCGGCAACCTGAGCTATGTCGCGGTCGCGGTGCTCGGCGGGGTCCAGGTGGCCACCGGGCAGATCACGCTCGGCGGTATCCAGGCGTTCATCCAGTACGTCCGCCAGTTCAACCAGCCGCTCACCCAGATCGCCGGGATGTACAACACGCTGCAGTCCGGGATCGCCAGCGCCGAACGGGTTTTCGACCTCCTCGACGCCGAGGAGGAGCCCCCGGATGCGCCGGTCACGTTGCCGGCCGGTGACGACGGACGCACCGGGCGGGTGGAGTTCGACCGGGTGCGGTTCGGCTACCGGGCCGACGTCCCGGTGATCGAAGATCTCTCCCTTGTCGTCGACCCCGGCACCACCGTCGCGATCGTCGGGCCGACCGGCGCAGGCAAGACCACACTGGTGAACCTGCTGATGAGGTTCTACGACGTCGACGCCGGCCGTATTCTGCTCGACGGCGTGGACATCACCTCGGTGAGCCGCGAGTCGCTGCGGTCACGCATCGGCATGGTGCTGCAGGACACCTGGCTGTTCGCCGGCACGATCTACGAGAACATCGCCTACGGCCGTCCCGGGGCCGGCCACGACGAAGTCCTCGAAGCGGCCCGGACCGCCTACGTCGATCGTTTCGTGCAGACCCTGCCCGACGGCTACGGCACGCGGATCAACGATAGCGGCACCAACATCAGCGCCGGGGAGAAGCAGCTCATCACGATCGCCCGCGCGGTGCTGGCGCAACCGCGGCTGCTGATCCTCGACGAGGCGACCAGCTCGGTGGACACCCGCACCGAGGTGCTGATCCAGCGGGCGATGAGCCGGCTGCGGCGGGACCGGACGAGCTTCATCATCGCGCACCGGCTCTCCACCATCCGGGATGCGGACACGATCCTGGTCATGGAGGCGGGCAGGATCGTCGAACGCGGCACCCACGACGAGTTGATGGCCCGGCACGGCGAGTACTGGACGATGGCCGGCCGCTGACGAGTGAGCGTTGTGCTCAATCTCATTCGCGGGACGGGCGCACGCGGCTCGGGCACCATGGGCGGCATGAGCCCGACCGTGCACACCTTCTGCCGGTACTGCCTGGCCTCGTGTGGTGTCGAGGTCACGGTCGAGGGCAACCGGGTGGTGAAGATCTCGGCGGACAAGCAGAACCCGCACAGCTGGCGGGACTTCTGCGCCAAAGGGCGCACCGCCCATCAGGTCGTCGAACACCCCCGGCGGATCCTGGCGCCGATGAAGCGGGTGGGTGACCACTACGTCGAAACCGGCTGGGACGAGGCCATCGCCGACATCGCCGCCCGGTGCAACGAGGTGATCGACGCCGACTGCCCCGACGCGGTCGGCGCCTACTACGGGAACCCGGCCGGCTACTCGTCGTCGAACCTGATGTTCATGAACGGCTGGCTCGACGCGATCGGGACGTTCAACCGGTACGCCGTCGGGTCGGTCGACCAGAACGCCATGCACGTCGTCGCCGAGCAGATGTACGGCTCGGCGCTGCTGGCACCGGTGTCAGACATCGACAGCTGTGATTACTTCCTGCTGGTCGGCGCCAATCCCGCTGTGAGCGCCTGGAACTGGCTGGAATCGGTACCGGGCGGATGGCGCCGCGCGCTGGCGCGTCAACAGCCGGGCGCCACCATCGTCGTCGTCGATCCGCTGCGCACGGAGTCCGCCGACAAGGCCGACGTGCACCTGCCGGTGCGGCCGGGCCAGGACTGGGCGCTGCTGCTGGCGATGGTCAAGGTCATCCTCGACGCGGGTCGGGAACACCGCGCCGACTGCACCGGTCTGGCCGCGGGCATGGACGCGCTGCGCGCGCTGGTCGCGGATGCCGATCTCGACGATCTGGCCGCCCGCTGCGGTCTGCCGTTGCGGCGAATCACCGATGTCGCAACGGCGTTCGCGTCGGCGCCGCGGGCGATGGTGGTGACCCGGACCGGGGTCTCGCTGCACCTGGCAGGCACCGTCGCCGAATGGCTGGGCCACGTGCTGAATGTGATCACCGGCCGGATGGACCGGCCGGGCGGGCGGCGGTTCGAGCCGGGATATGTCGACGCGTTACGGCTGGCGAACCTGGCGGGCACGAAACCGCACACCAGCCGGCTGCGGGGCCGGCCGCTGGTGGCGGGCGCGCATGCGTTGAGCGAGCTGCCCGACGAGATCACCACGCCGGGGCGGGGCCAGATCCGGGCGCTGGTGATCAACAGCGGCAATCCGGTGGTCTCCGGACCCGACGGCGCAAAGCTCGACCGTGCCCTGGCCCAGCTCGACCTGCTCGTGGCGATCGATTTCGTGCAGCGCGAGAGTCACCGCCATGCGCACTGGCTGCTGCCGGCCGTGCACTGGCTGGAGCGCGAGGATCTGCTGGCGTTCACCAGCAACCTGCACGACGAGCCGTATCTTCACTACGGCGTGCGGGCGGTCGATCCGCCGCCGCTGGCCAGGCAGGAGTGGCGCATCTTCGTCGATCTGGCGCTGGCGATGGGCCGCCCGCTGTTCGGGGCGCCGGGCCTGAACCTTCTCGTCACCGCCAGCAGGCGTCTTGCACGCCTGACCGGCAGACCCGGACTGAAATTCGGGCCCGGTTGGGTCGACCGGCTGCTGGTGGCGACCAGCCGCAGGGTCGGCGGCCGCCGGATCCGGTGGCGCGACGTCGTGGCACACCCGCACGGCTGGGTGCTCGGCCCGCGGGAGTTCGGGCACTTCCGCGAGGCGCTGCGCACCCCGGACAAGAAGGTGCGGATCGCGCCGGCGCAGCTGGTGGCCCGCACCCGTGAGCTGCTCGCCGCGCCGGTACCCCAGCCCCCGCCCGACTACCCGTTCCAGCTCGGCAACCGCCGCCACCGGCACTCGATGAACTCATGGCTCAACGAGCTGCCGGGTCTGCACCCGTCGGGCAAAGGCAGTGAGGTCGTCATCCATCCCGACGACGCGGAAGCGCTCGGGATCGGTGACGGTGATCTCGTCACGGTGCGCTCCCCCGTCGGCGCGATCCGCGTGACCGCGTCGGTCAGCGACCTACCGCGGCGGGGCGTCGTCGTCATCGATCACGGTTGGGGCTCAAAGGTTTTCGACCCCCGCGGGGAGTCGGAACCAGAAGTCCACGGCGTCAACCGCAACCTGCTCGTCGACGGCACGCCGGTGGACCCGCTGTCGCAGACCGCGGCGCTGAACTCCACGTACGTGGCGGTCACCCCCGGCTGGCGGGGCGCCTAGAGTTGCGGCCCCTCGGCCCGCAGGTCGTCGACCTCGCGCATGGCGGCGCGGAGTTTGCCCAGCCACTCGTCGGCGTGCTCGCCGACCAGCCGCACCGACCACGCGAGGGCATCGGAGCGGGACCGGGCGACGCCCGCGTCGACGAGCGTGTCGAGCACCCGGCGCTCAGGCTGCCGCAGCCGCGTCATCACAGGAACCGCGAGGTGGGTGAACAGGATTCGCTCCGGCTGACCGTCACCGGGAATCTCGACGCCCCACGACACCTTGCGCCCGTACCGGGCCTCGGCTTCGTCAGCGATCTGCATGCGTTCGGCGCGGGTCTGCTCGCGGAAGCGGGCGGCACGACCGGAGGCGCGGGCTTCGCTCTCGGGGTTGTCGGATTCAGGGAGACGACCGATGACGGTGATCTCCTCGCGGTCGACGACGACCTCGGGGTCACCGGCGAACCAGTCGTCGGGCAGGCGTCCGGCGAACCATTCGCCGGCGTCCGCCGCATCGGGTTGATCGGCCTGCTGCCAGCCGCCGGAGCGGCCGGCGCGTCGGCCATGAGGATGATGTCGCATGATTACATGCTTACACCGTTAAAGGCGCGACGGTTCCGGGTTCGCCGAGAGCTGAATCAGCAGGTCAGCGCTTACCGAGCACGAGGACACCCCCGCCGACAGCCAGAACGACGAACAGCGCACTCGCCCATCCCGCCCCCAGCAACCACCACACCAGCCCGAGCGCCGCCAGCGCCGGTGACAGCGCGAACAACACCATCGCCGGATGCTCCTTGATGACAGCCAAGGCGCCCTGGGCGCGCCGGCGGTCGATTTCCTTGGCCATATCGCCAGAATGCCAGCTGAGCACCGCCGCGACGGTCATAGGGTGAAACCAAGACGACCCACCCGAGGAGGCGGCGATGACAGGACCCGGACAAGGCAGTTGGCAGCCCGATCCCGAGGGCCGGTTCGACTACCGGTGGCATGACGGACGGCAGTGGACGGACCAGGTCTCTCATCACGGACAACTGCAGCGCGCGCCGCTGGGCGGCGCCCCCGGACCGGGGGCGCCCCAGCAACAACCCGGTCCACAGGCGCCGCAGCAACATCCCGGACAGCATCAGGCGCAGGCGGTTCCTGGCGGAGCGGACGGATTCGCCGGGATCAGCGGCGATCTCGTCGACGGGCGCTTCAGCGAGAAGGAAGCCAAACCGATCGCGAACCAGAACACCAAACTGCTCCGGGTGCGACTCGGCGAGCCCTTCATGGCCCGGCAGGGCTCGATGGTCGCCTACCAGGGCAACGTGGATTTCGCGTTCGAGGGCGGTGGCGCCTCGAAGTTCCTGAAGAAGGCGCTGACCGGCGAGGGCCTTCCGCTGATGCGGTGCCAGGGGCAGGGGGACGTGTTTCTGGCCGACCGCGCCTACGACGTGCACCTGCTCAACCTGACCAACTCCGGCCTGTCGATCAGCGGCAAGAACGTGCTGGCCTTCTCTACGAGCCTGGATTGGAACATCGAGCGGGTCAAGGGCGGCAGCATGGTCGCAGGCGGACTGTTCAACACCATGCTGCGCGGCACCGGATGGGTGGCGTTGACCACCGACGGCCCGCCCGTGGTGCTCAACGCCGCCGAGGCCCCGACGTTCGCCGACACCAACGCCGTGGTCGCGTGGTCGGCGAACCTGCAGACGCAGCTCAAGACCAGCTTCAAGGCCGGGGCGCTGATCGGCCGGGGCTCGGGTGAGGCGATGCAGGTGTCGTTCTACGGCAACGGGTTCGTGATCGTCCAACCCTCCGAAGGGATTCCGGTCACCACCCCGCAGTAGGTCACAGTTCGAGCATCACGGTGACCGGCCCGTCGTTGACGAGCTCGACCTGCATGTCGGCGCCGAAGACGCCACAGGTCACCTCGGCGCCGAGGTCGGCCAGCGCCGCGGCGAACGCATCGACCAACGGCTCTGCGACCGAACCCGGCGCCGCGGCGTTCCACGTCGGCCGTCGCCCCTTGGCCGTATTGCCGTAAAGGGTGAACTGGCTGACCACTAAGATCGGCGCCCCGACATCGGCGGCCGACATCTCGTCGTCGAGAATCCTCAGCCACCACAGCTTTTCGGCCATCCGGCGGGCCTTGGCGGGGTCGTCGTCGTGCGTGACGCCGACGAGCGCGAG
Organism: Mycobacterium sp. ZZG; assembly: GCF_054786995.1. NCBI lineage: Bacteria > Bacillati > Actinomycetota > Actinomycetes > Mycobacteriales > Mycobacteriaceae > Mycobacterium > Mycobacterium sp. ZZG. Next base: position 48,610 of record NZ_JBTBFV010000012.1, on the reverse strand, counting down.
CAGACCCTGATGTTGTGGATGGATCTCGCCGACAGTCTCGCCGGCCACCGTCACCCGAGCCGAGGTCACCCGCTGGACGAGGATGCGCATCCGGTGAACCTACAGGGAGCCCAGGATCTCCTTCATGGTGGCGATCTCCCGCTGCTGGGTGTCGATGATCTCGTGCGCCAGGTGCGTGGCGTCCGCGGACTGCCCGGTGTCCACCTGGGTCTGGGCCATCCTGACCGCGCCTTCGTGGTGGGCGATCATCCCGGTCAGGAACTGACGGGCGGCGTCGACGCCCTGCGCCTGACGCAACTGCTCCAGCTGCGCGTCGGTCATCATCCCCATCGCGGCGTGATCCATGTCGCCGCCCATGTCGTGGCCCTCGTGGCCAGAGGCCGCAGGGGCGCCCCACTGGTTCAGCCACTGACGCATCGTGTCGATCTCCGGACCCTGAGCGGCCTTGATCTGCGCGGCCAGTTCCGTCACCCGGGGGTCGATGCCCTGTTTGGCCAGGATGATGTCGCTCATCACGATGGCCTGTTCGTGATGCGGGATCATGTCGCGCGCGAACGCCGTATCGGCCTCGTTGTGGCCGTGCTCACCTGCGGCCGCCTGGGAGGTCGTCTCGTGTGCGTGGGTCGCGTGGTCATCTTCGGCGGTCTGCGTTCCCACATCGCTGCAGCCGGACAACAGCAGAGCGACGGTGGCCCCCATTGCGCCCGCCCCGACCTGCAGACTGCGTTTCGCTAGCAACTTGCGCTCCCTTCGTGTGACTTCGATACCCTAGGGGGGTATGGTACATAAAGTTCCGACAATGCGGGAGGAGCCCGATGAGCACCACCACCATCACCGTCGAGGGAATGAGCTGCGGGGGGTGCGCCAACTCCGTGCGCGCCGAGCTCGTCCACATCCCCGGCGTTGTCGGGGTCGACGTCGACGTCACCAACGGTACGGTCACGATCGACAGTGACGACCCGGTCGACCCCTCGGTCATCCGCGCGGCGGTCGAAGAGGCCGGCTACTCGCTGGCGAGCTGACCGTGATGACCACCCCGGTGAAGATCGCCACCTTCCTCGCCATGCTCGCCGTGGTGTTCGCGGCATCGCTGTGGGTGGGCCATACCTTCGGACCGGCGCCCGACGGCGTGGCCCCCGCGACGAGCGACCATCACGGAGGCGTGCATCGATGAACACGGTCGAACTGACCATCGGCGGGATGACCTGCGCGTCCTGCGCGGCGCGGGTCGAGAAGAAGCTGAACAAGCTCGACGGCGTCAGCGCCACGGTGAACTTCGCGACCGAGAAGGCGCGCGTCGAATACGACCAGCAGATCACCCCCGAACAGCTGGTCACGGCGGTCGAATCCGCCGGATACCGGGCTGCGCTGCCGCAGCCCCCGGCCGAATCGGCAGATGCCGCCGCAGATCCCGACGATCCGGCGGATGCGCTGAAGCGCCGCTTGCTGATCTGCGTTGTCCTCTCGATCCCGGTGATCGCGATGGCGATGGTGCCGGCGCTGCAGTTCACCTCCTGGCAGTGGCTGTCGCTGACGCTGGCCGCGCCGGTGGTGGTGTGGGGCGCCTGGCCGTTCCATCAGGCGGCGTGGACGAATCTGCGCCACGGGGCCGCCACGATGGACACGCTGGTCTCGATCGGCACGCTCGCCGCGTTCGGCTGGTCGGTCTATGCGCTGTTCTGGGGCACGGCGGGTGTACCGGGGATGACGCACCCGTTCGAGCTGACCATTGCCCGCACCGACGGCAGCGCCAACATCTACCTCGAAGCCGCCGCCGGGGTGACGACGTTCATCCTGGCGGGCCGCTACTTCGAGGCGCGGGCCAAACGACGTGCCGGAGCCGCGCTGCGGGCGCTGCTGGAGCTCGGCGTCCGCGAGGTCACCGTCCGCAGAGCCGGTGCAGAGCAACGCATTCCGATCGACCAGTTGGCGATCGGCGACGAGTTCGTGGTGCGGCCGGGCGAGAAGATCGCCGCCGACGGCGTGGTGCTGGAGGGCGCCTCGGCGGTCGATGCGTCCATGCTGACCGGCGAATCGGTGCCGGCGGAGGTGGCCCCCGGCGACCAGGTGGTCGGAGCGACGGTGAACGTCGACGGCCGTCTGGTGGTGCGTGCCGAACGTGTGGGCGCCGACACGCAGCTCGCGCAGATGGCACGCCTTGTCGAGGACGCACAGAACGGCAAGGCGCAGGCGCAGCGGCTGGCCGACCGGATCTCCGGGGTGTTCGTCCCGATCGTGATCGCGTTGTCGGTGGCCACCCTGGGCTTCTGGATCGGCAGCGGGTTCTCACCGGCCGCGGCGTTCACCGCAGCGGTCGCGGTGTTGATCATCGCGTGCCCGTGCGCACTGGGCCTCGCGACGCCGACGGCGCTGATGGTCGGCACGGGCCGCGGGGCCCAACTCGGCATCCTGATCAAGGGTCCCGAGGTGCTCGAGGACACCCGCCGGGTGGACACGGTGATCGTCGACAAGACCGGCACGGTGACGACGGGCAACATGACGCTGGTTGACGTGTTCGCCGCCGACGGGGAGCAGCCCGACGAGGTGCTGCGGATCGCCGGCGCGGTGGAGAACCCGTCGGAGCATCCGATCGCCCGTGCCATCGCCACCGGCGCACGCGAAAAGCTCGGCGAGTTGCCCGAGGTCGCGGCGTTCACCAACCTGCGGGGCCTCGGGGTGTCCGGTGAGGTGGACGGCCGGACGGTCCTGCTGGGCCGGTCCCGCCTGCTGGTGGAGCACTCGGCCGACATCCCCGACGACGTCCACGCCGTGGTGGCACGCGCCGAAGCTGACGGCCAGACAGCGGTCGTGGTGAGCTGGGACGGTCGCGCCCGCGGCGTGCTGATGGTTGCCGACGCGATCAAACCCAGTTCCGCCGAGGGGATTTCGCTGCTGAAGCAGCTGGGATTGACGCCGATCATGGTGACAGGTGACAACGAGGCGGTCGCACGCGCGGTCGCCGCCGAGGTCGGCATCGACGAGGTGGTCGCCGGCGTGCTGCCACAGGACAAGGTCGACACCGTCAGACGCCTCCAGGACAGCGGCAAGGTGGTCGCGATGGTCGGCGACGGCGTCAACGACGCAGCGGCGCTGGCGCAAGCCGACCTCGGGTTGGCGATGGGCAGCGGCACCGACGTCGCGATCGAAGCCAGTGACCTGACGCTGGTCAGCAACGACCTGAGGGCGGTGCCGGACGCGATCCGGTTGTCCCGCAGGACGTTGAGCACGATCAAGGGCAACCTGTTCTGGGCGTTCGCCTACAACATCGCGGCGCTGCCGTTGGCCGCTGCCGGGCTGCTCAACCCGATGATCGCAGGCGCCGCGATGGCTTTCAGTTCTGTGTTCGTGGTCAGCAACAGCCTTCGGCTGCGCGCGTTCACGCCGTCCCGCTGATCACGGATCGTCGTCGTCCTCGTTGTCGGGGAGTAGGTGGCGTTCGGGGTGGTGGTAGCCATTGATCAGCTGCGTGCGGTGTTGGCCCGCGTCGAGTTCGGGTGGCGGGTGCCATTCGGTCTGGTTCTTGGCGTTTTTGGTGGTGGTCCAGCCGGTGTTCTCGATCATCCGGTTGTGCGGTCCGCAGGCCAGGGTGAGGTCGTCGATGTCGGTCTGGCCGTCGTTTTTCCAGTCCGCGGCCGCGTGGTGGACCTGGCACCAGTACCCCGGCACGGTGCAGCCGGGCCGGGTGCAGCCACGATCACGGGCGTGCAGGACGATCCGCTGGGCGGCGTTGGCCAGCCGTTGGGCCCGGCCGAGGTAGAGGCTTTGACCGGTGTGTTCGTCGTAGACGTAGAGGTAGTGGTGGGCGCGGGCGGCCATCCGGATCAGATCGGGCATCGGCAGCAGCGAGCCGCCGCCGGTGACCGCCACCCCGGCACCCTTTTCCAGCTCCTGCAAGCTGGTCGAGACGATCACCGTCACCGGTAACCCGTTATGGCTGCCCAGCTGTCCGGATTCGAGGGTGCGGCGCAGCAGGGCTTTGAGGCCGTCGTGATTGCGCTGCCCTTCGGTGCGGGTATCCCGACCCGTCTCCGGGCCCGCCCCGGCGGATGACTCGGCCGGCTCCTCACCGGGCTGCGGGTCGGGCATGTTGGCCCCGGGGGCGGCCTCCTTGGCCAGGGTCGCCTCCAGGTAGGCAGGGTTTCGGCGTCGAGGTAGCCCGAGATTGTGCGAAACCCGTCGCGCTGCTGCTTGCCGATCTTCACCCAGCGTTTCCGGGCCACCTCGTCGTCGGCGGGTTCGGGGCCGTCCTGATCGATCATCATCAACAACCGCCCCGCGGCCGCATCGAGCTCGTCGGGACCCAGACCCGAGCCCAGGGCGGCCAGGTGGGCATCGGCGGCCGCGCGGGTGTCCACATCCACCCAGGCGGGTAGCTTCTGGTGGAACTTCGCGATCACCGTGATGTACTCGTCATCCAGCACGCCCTGAGCCTGGGCGGCGGCGGTGGCTTCCCACACCGGCGCAAGAGGCTGGCCCGTCATCGCCCGCCGCGGCCCGAGCATTTTGGCCCGTCGCAGCCGCCGCCCCGCTTCGGCGCCACTGACCCGCAGCGAGGTGGTCAGAACGCCCTTCCACGACGATTCCCCGAGCCGATGCGGCTCGGTCTCCTCGATCAACCGGGCCAACACCTTGTGCTCGAGCGCCGGCACGCTGCGCAACACCGTGGTCAGCTCGGCCAGCAGCCCGACCAACTCGCGGTGCGAGAGCTCATCGGCGGCCTTGGACAGCACACCGATCTGCTCGACGATCGCCCCCACCGCCTCCGACACCAACTCCATACATCGAACACTAGTTCGAACCACCGACAGATCCATGCCGCCACGTGACCAGAGAAACCAAAGTGGCAGAAGAGTTTTCAGCGTTTCTCAGAGCTCTGCCGACGTACCCGGAAGGCTTTCACATCCGATTTGATCCCCTTCAAGTGCTTGGCCCCGGCGAACGACCAGGTGAACCGCTCGTCGTCGCCGATCGCTTCCCGGGCCGATTCGGCCACCAGTACCGACCCCGGCCGCGCCGCACCGGTGACCCGGGCGGCGAGATTGACCGGGCTGCCGAACCAGTCCCCGGCGCGGCTGACCGCCATGCCGGTCGCGACACCGGCGCGCAACCGCGGGAAGTCGTCCTCGTCCTCGGTCTCCTCGACCAGGCGCAGCATCGTCTCCAGCAGCGGCGCCGGCTCCGGGCTGACCAGCATCACCTCGTCACCGATCGTCTTCACGAATCGCACCGGGGCAAGCGCGAATTCGCGCGTCATGTCCGCCAGGCGCTGCGACAGGTGCTCCAGCTCCTCAGGCTGAACCGCCTCGCCCAGCCTGGTGAACCCGACCAGGTCGGCGAACCCGATCGTCACCAGCCGCGCACCCGGCAGATGTTGTCCCTCAGCACGTTCGGTCGCGTTGACGGCCTCGGTCTCGATCGCGTGGCGCAGCTGCAGCAGCAGGACCTCCTGGATCATCGGACCGAGCAGTGGCGCCACGTTCGCCACGAGGCTCTCGGACGCCTGCGCGATCTCCAATTCGGTGGCGCCCGGGCGTATCACGGCGGCCAACGCGGCATGGCGCATCGCCTCGGCCGCCCGGGACAACCCGTCACCGAGGAGCCTGGTGATCTGCACCAGCTCATCGGGATCGATCCCGACGTCGAGGAAATCACGGGTGAACTTCGCCGCCTCGGCATCGGCACGCAGAAACACCTCGGCGTCGGGATCGTCCACTCGCGGCAGTCCCATGGCGCGCTGAATCCGCTCGAACAGCGCCAGGTCGACGCGGGCCTGCGACGCGGCCTGCCGCGCCGACACGTACCGGCCGTCGTCACCGATGACCCGCCGCGACGCCAGCAGCATGGGCGCCGGGTTACCGCGGATCTGATCGAGGCCGACCCCACGTTCGGCCAGCCAGCGGATCAACTCCGCACGCTCGGCCCGCGCGGCGCCTTCGAGCCCATCGAGCAGCCCGGATGTCTCCAGATCGAGGTGTTCGGCCACCCGCCCAACGTATACGGCATAGTCGGGCACATGACCTCCCCGACGCTGCAGAGCTTCCCGCCGCTCGCCGCGGCCGGTGCCCGCATCCTGGTTCTGGGCAACATGCCCGGTGTCGCGTCACTGCAGGCGCAGCGCTACTACGCCTACACGCGCAATGCGTTCTGGGCCATCATGGGCGAGCTGTTCGGATTCGACCCCGCAGGCCCGTACGAGCACCGCGTTGCCACGCTGACGGGTGCCGGGGTCGCGGTGTGGGATGTGCTCAAACACTGCCGCAGGATCGGCAGCCTCGACTCGGCCGTCGAGCCGGACAGCATGGCGCCCAACGACTTCGACGGGTTCTACGCCGCGCACCCCGAAATCACCCACGTGTACTTCAACGGCGCCGCCGCCGAGAAGAACTACGGCCGGCTCGTCGGCGCGCGGGACACCCTGCGCTACCGCCGGCTGCCGTCGACCAGCCCGGCGCAGACCATGTCCTTCGACCGCAAACTGGACGCCTGGCGCCAGATCACCGACATGGTCCGCATCGAGGACATGTCCGCCGACGAGCGCGACCGCCGCCTCAACGATCGAGCCACACGGCACGGGTAGGCGTTAACCTCACGGGATGTCCTGCGTCTTCTGCGCCATCGTCGCCGGTGAGGCCCCCGCCATCCGCATCCACGAGGACGACGACTTTCTCGCCATCCTCGACATCCGGCCGTTCACCCGCGGACACACACTGGTGTTCCCGAAGGCGCACACCGTCGATCTGACCGACACCCCGCCCCAGACGCTGGCCGCAATGGCGATGTTGGGTCAGCGCATCGCGAAGGCGGCCCGCGCGTCGGGACTACACGCCGACGGCAACAACATCGCCGTCAACGACGGCAAGGCCGCGTTCCAGACGGTGTTCCATGTCCACCTGCACGTGGTGCCGCGGCGCGACGGCGACAAGGTGAAGTTCGCCAAGGGCATGCTGATACGCCGCGACCCCGACCGCGAGGAGACCGGACGGCTGCTGCGCGAAGCACTGGCGCAACTCGATGCCGCCGAGAAAGAATGACCCATGGGCATTGCGCAGTGGGTGGAACAGAACATCGGCACTCGGCTGCTGATGCTGCACGACAAGCTGTACAAGAGCACCGGCGGGCGCATCGGCCATCGCATCCCGCTGCCCGGCGTTGCGCCGTCGCTGCTGCTGCACACCGTGGGCGCCAAGACCGGGAAGCCGCGCACCAACACGCTGTCGTACTTCCCCGACGGCGCAAGCTACTACGTCGTCGCCTCCAAAGGCGGTGACCCGAAGTCCCCCGGCTGGTATCACAACCTGAAGGCTGACCCGGATATCGAGATCAACATCGGACCAAGGCGTTTGGCCGTGACCGCCACCCCGGTGCTCGCCGGCGATCCGGACTATCCGCGGCTGTGGAAGATGGTCAACGACGGGAACTCGAACCGCTACGAGGGCTATCAGAAACGGACCTCGCGCAGCATCCCGCTGGTCCGGCTCACACCGAAGAGCTAAAAGATCTCCCTGGCCAGCAGTTCCAGCGTGGTCTCGCGCGCCGGCGCGGTCGCCGGGTCGACCCCGCGGTACGCCGACGCCACCGGATGCACCATCACCTCGTCGACGCCGAACTTCTCAGCCAGCTCGTGCACCTGGCCGGCCGCGTCGGCTGGCGAGCCCACCACGGCCTGACGCAGCCCGGCGTCCATGACGGCGCGGGCCCGCGGATCGACGTCCCGGGCTTCGGCGTCCTCGACGAGGTCGATCGGCACCAGCGGCTGCCCTGTCCGAAGCCGCGCCATCATCTGCAGGTTGGGCAGGATCAAGCGCATGGCCTCGTCCCGGGTTTCGGCGACGACGGCGTTGACCGTCAGGAACGTGACCGGCTCCGGAGTCAGCTCGCTGGGCCGGAAGTTGTCGCGGTAGTACTGCATCGCCTCCTCGGTGCCGTGGTCGGCGAAGTGGTGTGCGAACACGTACGGCAGGCCCTTGGCGGCGGCCAGACGCGCGGAGTACATCGACGAACCCAGTAGCCACAGCCGCGGTTCGGTGACCGCGGCAGGAGTGGCCTTGAGGATGTAGTTGTCGCGCATCAGGTCGCGCGGCAGCGACACCCGTACTCCCTCGCTGCTCATCAGCGCGGCCACGTCGTCGAGGTACTCGGGGAACGCCTCGATGTCGCGTTCGTCGCGGCCGGCCGCCCCGCGCAGCGCCAGCGACGTCACCGGATCCGAGCCCGGGGCCCGTCCGATGCCGAGGTCGATGCGTCCGGGGTGGGCCGCTTCCAACAGGGCGAACTGTTCGGCGACCGCCAGCGGCGCGTGGTTGGGCAGCATCACGCCGCCGGAACCCAGTCGCACCGTCGACGTGTGCGCGGCCAGGTGGGCGATCAGCACCGGAGGGCTGGTGGCCGCGACCGATGGCATGTTGTGGTGTTCGGCGACCCAGTAGCGGGTGTATCCCAGCCGGTCGGCGGTCTGGGCCAGCAGCGTCGACGCGGCGATCGCGTCGGAGGTGCTCTGGTCCGAGCGCACGGGTACGAGGTCGAGAACTGAGAGCCGCATTCCCAATTCAACGCCCCGCGGTACCGGTCCGTTCCCTGTTTCCGTCCCTGGTTTCCGGCGGAATTTCGACGTGGACTCTGTCGCTGAGCGAGGGTCGCTGAGCGAGGACGGTCACGCCGATATCTCACGGGCGGTGGCGAAGATGTCGTCCATCATCTGTGGGGTCAGCCGGCCGGTGAAGGTGTTCTGCTGGCTTGGGTGATAGCAGCCCAGCAGCGTGACGTCCCCGCGGGGCGTCCGCACCGCGGCCGTGGCGCCGTGCCCGAACTTCGGCGCGGGTGTTCCGGCCGACGCGCCCGCCCGGCGCAGCATCGCCAGCGCCGCCTGCCATGCGAACCCGCCCAGCGCGACGATCACCCCCACGCCGGCGCCGGCCAGCCGCCACTCGGCGTCCAGCCACGGCGCGCACGTGCTGCGCTCGGCCGGAGCCGGCGCGTTGCCCGGCGGCGCGCACCGTACGGCGGCCGCCACGCGGACGTCGATGAGCTCCAGCCCGTCCCCGCTGTCGGTGGCCGTCGGCTGGTTGGCCAGACCACTGCGGTACAGCGAGGCGAACAGGAAGTCGCCAGAGCGATCCCCGGTGAACACCCGCCCGGTCCGGTTGGCCCCGTGCGCGGCCGGGGCGAGACCGACGACGAAGATGCGGGGCCGCGCCGGCCCCAGTCCCGTCGCCGGCCGTCCCCAGTACGGCTCGTCGGCATACGATCTGCGCTTCTCGACGGCGACCTCCTCCCGCCAACGCACCAGCCGCGGGCAGGCCCGGCACACCGAGATCCCGGCGTCGACCTGCTTGAGGCTCGTGGCCGCCTCCGCGATCGCCGCCACATCGGCCGGCGTGGCCGCCACCGCTGTCCGTCGCGTCGCGGGGTCACCCGGCCAGCCGCTACCCGGCCGCACCGGCGAGGTGAACAGTTCACCGGTGCGCGGGTGCGGCAGCCGTTGCTGCGAGGGACGCATCATTCGTTACCGGGCCGCGTCATTCGTTACCAGAAAGCACCGTTCATCGTTATCACGAAACACCGCTTCCCTCACACGCGGGCGATCGCTACTCCCGCACCATTGGTCGCGCAGCGTTTCGATTGGGGGACACTATGCGACGGGCGAAAGCGGCGATCCTGGGCATCTGCATCGTGGTCACCGGATGCGCGAACACGATCAGCAGCGCGGAGTCGGCCACCCCGACCCGCACAATGATTCCGCGGCCGCTGGTCGAACGCGAGCTGGGCGGTCTGCTGCTCAGCCCGCAGGACGCCGCCGCCGCGATGGGCGTGCCGGCGATGACGGTGACGGAGTCACGCGCGACGATGGCCGACCACAGCGCGATCATGTCGCCGCCGGAATGCCTCGCCGTAGACGGCGCGGCCGAGTGGGGGGTCTACGCCGCCAGCGGGTTCCAGGCCGAGCGCGATCAGAGCCTCAACGACGGCAGCGCCGAGAGCACGTGGAAGAACTACGTCAAGCAGTCGGTGGTGCTCTTCCCGTACCTGGAGAAGGCCGCCGAGTTTTTCGACGCCTCGGTCCGGCAGTGGCCGGCCTGCCATGAGTACACCCACACCCAGAGCGGCACGCAGTGGAAGGTCGGTCAGATCACCGAGCGCGAGCGCACGTTGAGCACCGTGGCGATGCAGCAGGACGCCGCGGCGCCGGGCTGGGGGTGCGGGCGGGCGCTGGTGCACCGCAATAACGTGATCGTCGACGTCAACACGTGCAGCGCCGATCCGGGTGACTCCGCGGTGCGGATCGCCGAACAGATCGCCACCAACGTCGAGGCGACGTGGTAGCCGCGAAACCGAGCCTTCTGCAGTAAATTCCGTGGCCGGCGGGGCGCGGCGCTGTTAGATTCCCGGCGATAACCCATGACGCCCACCCGAGCGCCCAGTAGGCGCGGCCCGCTGCTGCTGATCCTGTTCGCGGCGCTGATGGCCGGCGCGGGCAACGGCATCTCGATCGTGGCGTTCCCGTGGCTGGTGTTGCAGCGCACCGGTTCTGCGCTCGACGCGTCGATCGTCGCGATGGCGGGGACGCTGCCGCTGCTGGCCGCTACCCTGCTGGCCGGGGCGGCGGTCGACTACCTCGGCCGCCGGCGGGTGTCGATGATCTCCGACGCGCTGTCGGCGGTGTCGGTGGCCGCCGTGCCGGTGCTGGCGCTGCTGTTCGGCGCCGACGCCGTCAACGTCGGGGTGCTGGCGGCGCTCGCCGCGCTCGGTGCGTTCTTCGACCCCGCCGGGATGACGGCCCGCGAGACGATGCTCCCCGAGGCGGCGCGGCGCGCCGGGTGGACCCTCGACCACGCCAACAGCGTCTTCGAGGCGGTGTTCAACCTGGCCTACATCGTCGGGCCCGGCATCGGCGGACTGCTGATCGCCACCCTCGGCGGCATCGACACGATGTGGGTGACCGCGGGGGCGTTCGTCCTGTCGATGGTCGCGATCGCCGCGCTGAAGCTGGAAGGCGCCGGGCGGCCCGACCCGTCGGCGATGTCCGGTGGGGTGTGGGCCGGCATCGTCGAGGGTCTGCGCTTCGTGTGGGAGAACAAGGTCTTGCGCACGCTGGCCTTCGTGGACCTCGCGGCGACCGGCCTGTACATGCCGATGGAGAGCGTGCTGTTCCCGAAGTACTTCACAGACCGCAATGAACCCGCACAACTGGGGTGGGTGCTGATGGCGCTGAGCGTCGGTGGGCTCGTCGGGGCCCTCGGCTATGCGGTGATGTCGCGCTACCTGCGGCGGCGCACCGTGATGCTGGCCGCGGTGCTGACGCTGGGAGCGGCCATGACCGTGATCGCGTTCCTGCCGCCGCTGCCGGTGATCCTGGTGCTGTGCGCGGTCGTCGGGTTCGTCTACGGCCCGATCGCACCGATCTACAACTACGTGATGCAGACCCGCGCCCCGCAACACCTGCGCGGCCGCGTGGTCGGGGTGATGGGATCGCTGGCCTACGCGGCCGGACCGCTGGGGCTGATCCTGGCGGGTCCGCTGGCCGACGCGGCCGGTCTGCACACCACGTTCCTCGCGCTGTCGTTGCCGATGCTGGCGCTTGGCGTCGTGGCGGTGTTCCTGCCGGCGTTGCGCGAGCTGGATCTGGAGCCCAGACCGGATTCGGGCATTGCCTGACTTTGCCGTGGCCGCGTCCGGGGCAGACCTACACTGGCGGCTGTGCAACCGCTGGCAAGCCTGATCGCCGAACTGCCCGAGGGCACGGTCGTGACCGATCCCGACATTCTGCAGTCCTACCGCCAGGACCGCGCCGCCGACCCGGGCGCGGGTACCCCGCTGGCGGTGGTGCGGCCCCGGCGCACCGAGGAGGTCCAGGCCGTGCTGCGGTGGGCCACCGCCCACCGGATCGCGGTGGTCCCGCGCGGTATGGGCACCGGATTGTCCGGCGGCGCAACGGCTCTCGACGGCGGCATTGTGTTGTCCACCGAGAGGATGCGTGACATCACCGTCGATCCCGTCACCCGGACTGCGGTCGCCCAGCCCGGGCTGCTCAACGCCGAGGTGAAGAAGGCCGTCGCCGAGTACGGGCTGTGGTACCCGCCGGACCCGTCGTCGTTCGAGATCTGCAGCATCGGCGGCAACATCGCCACTAACGCCGGTGGGCTGTGTTGCGTGAAGTACGGGGTGACCACCGACTACGTGCTCGGCCTGCAGGTGGTGCTGGCCGACGGCACGGCCCTGCGGCTCGGCGGGCCCCGCCTCAAAGACGTTGCCGGACTATCACTGACGAAGTTGTTCGTCGGCAGTGAAGGCACGCTCGGCGTTGTCACCGAGGTGACCCTCAAACTGCTGCCCGCCCAGAGCGGCGCCTGCACGGTGGTGGCGACGTTCGACTCGGTCGAGGACGCCGCCGACGCTGTGGTCACCATCACGGGCAGGATCCGGCCGTCGATGCTGGAGTTCATGGACTCGGCGGCGATCAACGCCGTCGAGGACAAGCTCAAGATGGGGCTGGACCGTGACGCGGCGGCGATGATGGTCGCCGCCAGCGACGACCGCGGACCCTCCGGCGCGCAGGACGCCGAGTTCATGGCCGAGGTCTTTACCAAACACGGTGCCAAGGAAGTGTTTTCGACGTCGGACCCGGACGAGGGTGAGGCGTTCGTCGTCGCCCGGCGGTTCGCGATCCCGGCGGTCGAGGCCAAGGGCACGCTGCTGCTGGAGGATGTCGGCGTCCCACTGCCGGCACTGGCCGAGTTGGTCGGCGGCATCGAGAAGATCGCGGGCGTGCACGACCTGATGATCTCGGTGATCGCGCACGCCGGCGACGGCAACACCCACCCGCTGATCGTGTTCGACCCCAGCGACGCGGCCATGGAGCAGCGGGCCCAGCAGGCGTTCGGCGAGATCATGGATCTGGCGGTCAGCCTGGGCGGCACGATCACCGGCGAGCATGGCGTGGGCAGGTTGAAGCGGCCGTGGCTGGCCGGTCAGCTCGGCCCCGAGGTGATGGAGCTCAACCGCCGCATCAAGCAGGCGTTGGATCCCGACGGCATCCTCAACCCCGGCGCGGCGATCTGAGACGTCGACGCATTTCCGTCGCCGCGCCGCGCCACACCGACGCGATCGGATACGCCGGCGATAGTTGACATTCACTGGCAATTGTCGTACCCATAAGACATGACTGCGACTTTGTCTCAGAACTCCCCTGCCCGGTTCGTGCTCGCCGACGCGGACAGCTGGCAGAATCCATGGCCGATGTACCGGGCGCTGCGCGATCGCGACCCGGTGCACCACGTCGTCCCGCAGGACCGCCTGGACGCTGCCGAACCGGGTGACTATTACGTCCTGTCCCGGCATGCCGACATCTGGGCCGCCGCCCGCGACCACCAGACGTTCTCCTCGGCGCTCGGGCTGACCGTCAACTACGGCGAGCTGGACCTGATCGGGCTGGCCGACAACCCGCCGATGGTGATGCAGGATCCGCCGGTGCACACCGAGTTCCGCAAGCTGGTTGCGCGGGGCTTCACTCCGCGCCAGGTCGAGGCGGTCGAGCCCAAGGTCCGCGCGTACGTCGTCGAACGGATCGAACGCCTCAAGGCCAACGGCGGTGGAGACATCGTCGCCGAGCTGTTCAAGCCGCTGCCGTCGATGGTCGTCGCCCACTATCTCGGTGTGCCGGACGAGGATCGGGCCAAGTTCGACGGCTGGACCGACGCCATCGTGGCGGCCAACACCAGCGTGGGCGGTCTTGCTGGAGCGCTGGAGACGGTCGGGGACGCACTCGGCGAGATGATGGCCTATTTCACCGCACTCATCGAACGGCGCCGCACCGACCCCGAGGACGACACGGTGTCGCATCTGGTGGCCGCCGGTGTCGGCTCCGACGGCGACATCTCCGGGGTGCTGTCGATTCTGGCGTTCACGTTCACGATGGTCACCGGCGGCAACGACACCACCACCGGCATGCTGGGCGGATCGGTGCAACTGCTGCACCAGCGCCCCGACCAGCGCGCCCTGCTCAGCGGCGACCCCACCCTGATCCCCGACGCCATCGACGAGTTCCTCCGGCTGACCTCCCCGGTACAGATGCTGGGCCGCACGGTGACGCGTGAGGTCACGATCGGCGACGTCACGATTCCGGAAGGCCGTCGGGTGATGTTCCTGTACGGGTCGGGCAACCGCGACGAACGCCAGTACGGCGACGACGCCGGTGAACTCGACGTCACCCGCCGGCCCCGCAACATCCTGACCTTCAGCCATGGGGCACACCATTGCCTGGGCGCCGCCGCGGCGCGGATGCAGTCGCGGGTGGCGCTGACCGAGTTGCTGACCCGAATCCCGGAGTTCGAGGTCGACGAGTCTGGGATCACCTGGGCCGGCGGTTCTTACGTCCGACGGCCCCTGTCGGTGCCGTTCACGGTAACGGGCTGATGGCTGGAGACTGGCTGGCGGCCCGCCGCACCGAGGTGGCCGCCGACCGCATCCTGGACGCGGCCGGCGAACTGTTCGCCGAACAACCGGCAGCCACGGTCGGTATGCATGAAATCGCCTCGGCGGCAGGATGTTCCCGAGCCACGCTGTATCGCTACTTCGAAAATCGCGAGGCGCTCTACACCGCCTACGTACACCGTGAGGCCTACCGGCTCTACCGCGAGATGACCGACCACGTCATGTCCTTCACCGATCCGCGGGAACGGCTGATCGAGGGCATGCTGGCCTCGCTGCAGAACGTACGCCAGAGTCCAGCTCTGGCATCGTGGTTCGCCACCGCCCAGCGCCCCATCGGCGGAGAGATGGCCGAACAGTCCGAGGTGATCAAAGCACTCACCGAGGCGTTCGTGATCTCGCTCGGGCCCGACGAATCACATCTGGTCGCGCACCGGGCGCGGTGGCTGGTGCGCGTGATGACGTCGCTGCTGGTGTTCCCCGGCCGCGATGAGGCCGACGAGCGCAGCATGCTCGAGGAGTTCGTGGTGCCGATCGTGCTGCCGGCTCAGGCCACGCAGTGAATCCGGCTATTGCCGCGCCATCGAGATGGTGAACCTGTCCTGGGCGGTGATGAGATGGTCGTGGCTGTCCGGGCCGATGTCGATCTTCACCCAATCGATGCGACCGTTGAATCCATTACCCTGCGGGCCATAATCCGGGGACGTCGGTGAGCCGGTGTCGGAGCCGACATCACAGGCCTCGTCGGCCGAGAACGCCAAGGGCTCGGTCCGCTCGACTCGTCCGCTCCCGACCGGCTTTTCGTCGCAGTAGAGGGTGACGCTTCCGCCCTTACCGAGACCTCCTCCGTCGTAGACGAACTCGAATCCGACGTGATGCCGGCCCGGCGGAATGGGACTGTCCGCGGTCACGTAGAAGTACTCGATACCGAAAAAGTTGTAGCAGTACTTCAGCCGCTTCTCGTGGGCGTACATGCACCAACCGCCCACGCCGCCACCCTGACTGACGATGACACCTTCGGCCCCTCCGTCCGGCACGGAGATCACCGCGGTTACCGCATGCGACTTGTTCTTGATGTTCAGTACGCAGTTCTCCAGCAGCCGCATTCCGGCGAACAGCGTCTGGGTCGTGCCCTTGATCAACTGCGGGCGCCCGGCGATGTCCGGATTGAACCGTTCGAACGACCGGTCGTCCAGAGGCACGACGTTGTACTTGACAGCTTCGATCAGCCAAAGACGTTGCAGCGCGGCAAGTCTCTCCGGTTGCTCCGCTGCCAGGTCGTGTGCCTGGGTCCAGTCTTGCGGAGCGTAGAGCTCCCAGATGTCCTCGTCGAGCGACGGCTGGTCGGCCATCCACGGGGTCCGGTGCTTGGTCACCGCTGTCCAGCCCTTGTGGTAGATCCCGCGGTTGCCGAACATCTCGAAATACTGCACGGTGTGCGTCTCCGCGGCGTCGCGATCCCGCAGCGTGGACATCATGCTGACCCCCTCGAGCGGGGCCTGCTGGATGCTGTTCACCACTGTCGGCGCCGGGAGTTTTGCGGCCTCAAGGATCGTCGGCACCACGTCGATCACATGGTGGAACTGATCTCGGGTCTCTCCTTTGGCCGCAATCCCGTTCGGCCAAACCACGATGGTCCCGTTGCGGGTGCCGCCCCAGTGCGACGCCACCTGCTTGGTCCATTGATACGGTCCACACAACGCATGCGCCCAACCGACGGCGTAGTGGTTGTAGGCGTCGGGGGTGCCGAAGTCGTCGATCTTCGACAACAGGAACTCCGGCGTCTCGATGCCGGCCAGCCCGTTGAGGGTGCACATCTCGTTGAAGCAGCCGTTCGGCGTGCCCTCGGCCGAGGCCCCGTTGTCACCGATGATGTAGTAGATCAGCGTGTTGTCGAGCGCGCCGAGTTCGTCGATCGCGTCGATCAGCCGGCCGACCTCGTGGTCAGTCTGTTCGAGGAAGCCGGCGTAGATCTCCATCTGCCGCGCGAGCACCGGTTTGAGCTCGGCGGGCATGTCGTCCCACGCGGGTATCTCGTCGTGGCGCGCAGTCAACACCGCGTCGTCGGGGACGACGCCGAGCGCTTTCTGGTTGACGAGCATGTTCTCCCGCAACACGTCCCAGCCGTCGTCGAATTTCCCCTTGTACTTGTCGGACCATTGCCGGGGTACGTGGTGCGGAGCGTGCGTGGCGCCGGGGGCGAAGTACATGAAGAACGGCTTGTCCGGTGTGAGCGCCTGCTGCTGGCGCACCCAAGTGATCGCGCGATCGGCCAGGTCCTCGGTGAGGGTGTAACCCTGTTCTGGAGTCTTCTCGGGTTCGACCGGCTTGGTGCCTTCGTACAGTCCGGGGTAGTACTGGTTGGCCTCTCCCCCGATGAACCCGTAGAAGTGCTCGAACCCTGATCCGGTCGGCCACTGGTGGAACGGCCCGACCGGCGACACCTCCCAAACCGGCACCTCGTGGCACTTGCCGAACTGACTGGTCGAATAGCCATTGAGCCGAAGTGTTTCCGCCACCGGAGCCTTGTCCTTGGGCCGGATACTGGAGTAGCCCGGCGCCGACGTGGCGATCTCGGTGACACCACCCATGCCGACGGAGTGGTGATTGCGACCCGTGAGCAGGGCCTGACGCGTCGGAGAACACAAAGCGGTGGTGTGGAACCTGTTGAGCTTGAGACCGTTCGCCGCCAACCGCTCGGCGGTCGGGGTCTGGCACGGCCCACCGAACGCCGAGCTTGCGCCGAAACCGACGTCATCCAGCAGGACGATCAGCACATTGGGCGCGCCTTCGGGCGGCCGCAGCGTCGTGATCGGCGGATAGGTGGTGTCCGGATCCTTGGCGTCATATGTCGTCAATCCGACATGATGAGGATCCGGGATCGGCAGGATGTCCCGCCGCACCGGATCCGCTACTGAATCGGACAAGGCTGCCCTCCGTCCTGGAACCACGCTTCTTGGGTTCTCCGCAGCGTCAGCGTAAGGCGCGGCGGCGGCCGACGCCCGGTATTGACGTCTTCGCCGACAGGCCGTCACCAGCTGGTCATCGACAGCTCACGCCACCCAGTAGGCCTGCGCCTTGATGGATTTGCGCGCAATCTTGTAGTCCTCCCGCAGCAGCTTGGCCACCGCTCGGGTGGTGCGGTTGTCGCAGGCCACCCAGCCGAAGCGGTCGGAGGCGTCGAACGCCGAGGCGGCCACCGCCGACACCAGCGCCTCGCCGTCGTTCTTGCGGTCCACCCACGTCACGTCGGCGCTGCGCCGCACCGGGAGCTGCCGGTCGTCGTCGTGCGCAGCCTCCAGGAAGATCTGGGCGGGCGCGTCGCCGATCGCGTCGAGCAGCGAGTTGACCGCCGGCAGCGACGCGGTGTCGCCGACGATCACATAGCCGGCCGGGCGCGGGTCGGGCAGCGCGAAGTTGCTGCCCAGCACGGTGACCTCGATGGTGTCGCCCGGCTGGGCCTGTTCGGCCCAGCGGGATGCGACGCCGTCGTGCAGCGCGAACTCGACGTCGACGGTGTCGTGCTGCGGATCGGGGTTGACCAGGGTGTACCCCCGCTGATGCAGCTTGTCGCCGTCGGAGAACCACATCCGGACCCACATCGTCGGGTGCAGCGCACGGTCCGTGAGCAGGCCGCCGGCCTGGAAACTCAGCCGCAGGTAATGCGGGCTGACCTGGGTCCGCCCGGTGACCGTGAGCTCATAGTCCCCGGCGCGCAACAGCTTGAGCACCGCGCCCGCGAATCCGCGCGACTTCCTGGTGTCCGTCATGGACTCGTCACCCCTCGATCCCTGTGTCAGGTAAGCGTAACCTAACTTGATCGGTGAGCCCGGCCCTTCCTCAAGACCGGACGCGGGTGAAACGGTGCAACAGCCACGCCGGCGGGATCGTCACCGCGAGCGTGCCGAAGAACAGCAACCACACCGACCCGGTGTAGATCGGGTAGCGCAGGATCTCCACCATGACCAGTTCCATGGTGACGAGGTGGATCAGGAAGATCTCGTAGGAGATCTCACCGAGGAACACCATCGGCCGGCTGGCCATCAGGCGCGGGTACCAGCCCCGGTCGGTCAGCGCCAGCGGTGCCACCACCAGAGTGGCGATCACGGCGTAGAACACCGTCTTGGCCAAGGCCTCCCGCAACTCCGCCGGCGAGGTCGTGGGTTCACCGGCGATCGGGGTCGACGCGATCAGGTAGCAGATCAACGCCAGCGGCACACACGCCAGCGCGTAAGCCCGGACCCCCAACGGCTGCAGCGCCGCCAACACCATGCCGCCGACGAACCACGCCAGGTATCCGGGCAGCCACAGTTTGGCCCCGTCGGGCAGGAACGTCGTGCTGTGCACCAACCACATCCACGCCGGCGACACCAAAGCCAGTGCCGCGAGGCCGGTCAGCAACAGGCCCGGACGCCACCGCCGCCGGCACAGCACCACCAGCAGCAGGTAGGCCAGCACCGGGAGCGCCACGTAGAACGCGACCTCGACGGCCAGACTCCACATCTGGGTAAGGCCTTGATGCAGAAAGGAATACAGATAGTTGTCGGTGTAAATCTGGGTCAGGGTGAGGTTGCGGAACAGGCCCTCCCAGGTGTGTCCGGGATTCGGGCCCGCCGTGCGGAAGTGATAGACCAGGTACGCGGCCAGGACGGTGACGACGTAGGCGGGCATGATCCGCCGAACTCGGTGCCAGGCGTAGCGGCGCACCGACGGAGGCGCATCACCGGCGTGTGCCGCCTTCACCCAGGGCAGGAACAACAGGAAGCCCGACAGCACGAAGAAGATCGGCACCCCGATCTCCATGCGCGAATACACCAGGCCCACAAAGCCCTGCGGGTACTTGCCCGTCGTGTAGGCCGCGTGGGTGAGCACCACCAGCAGCGCTGCGACCGCGCGGATTCCCGTCAGGGACGCGACGCGCCCGGTCGTCGTGACCGACTCCAGCCCACCGACGTCGTCGTCGCCGAGGGACAGGCGGTCCCGGTCGGACAGGGTCACTTGGACTTGGGCTTCCCCCGATGCGGTTTCGGCCCGCGGTCGGGTTGGAGACTGATCAGCTGACCTTGGATCCTGGTGTTCTCCAGCGCTTTCAGCGTCTTGGGCGACAGTTTGGCCGGCAGTTCGACCAGCGAGTGGTCGACGTTGATGGTGATGTGCCCGAAATCGCTACGGTGCAGACCGCCCTCGTTGGCGATCGCTCCGACGATCGCTCCCGGGGCGACCTTGTGCCGCTTGCCGACCGCGATCCGGTACGTCGCCAGGTCGCTGCGCCGCTCGCGCGGTTTACGCGGTGCCCGATCCTCACCGTCGCGCTCGCGTCGTTCTCGCCGCTTCTCCGGCGGGGGTTCTGTCATCAGGAACTCCGCCCCGTCACGGCTCTGCAGGGCCAGCGCCGCGGCGATGTCGGCCATCGGGACGTCGTGATCGCGCTCGTAGCCCTCGATCAGCGTGCGGAACAGGTCGATGCCCGGCTTGTCCAGCGCGTCGGTGATCGAGTCACGGAACTTCGCGACCCGCTTCTCGTTGACATCCTCCACCGACGGGAGCTCGGACTCGACGAGCTTCTGCCGGGTCACCCGCTCGATCGCGCCGAGCAGGTGCCGTTCCCGCGGCGTCACGAACAGCAGCGCGGTGCCCGACCTGCCCGCGCGTCCGGTGCGCCCGATACGGTGCACATAGGACTCCGGGTCGTGCGGGATGTCGAAGTTCACCACATGCGAGATGCGTTCGACGTCGAGGCCGCGGGCCGCGACGTCGGTGGCGACCAGGATGTCGATGGTCCCATCTTTGAGCTGCGAGATGGTCCGCTCGCGGACCGCTTGCGGGATGTCGCCGTTGATGGCCGCCGCCGCGAAACCGCGGGCCCTCAGCTTCTCGGCCACCTCCTCGGTGGCCTGCTTGGTGCGAACGAACACGATCATCGCGTCGCCCTGCTCGGTCTCCAGCAGGCGGGTCAGCGCGTCCATCTTGCGCGGATACGACACCAGGAAGTACCGCTGCGTGATGTTCTCGGCGGTCTGCGTCTTCGACTTGACCGTCACCTCGACCGGGTCGTGCAGATACTTGGCGGTGATCTTCTTGATCGCCGGTGGCATCGTCGCCGAGAACAGGGCGACCTGCTTGTACTCGGGGGTGTCGGCGAGGATGCGCTCCACGTCCTCGGCGAAGCCCATCTGCAGCATCTCGTCGGCCTCGTCGAGCACCAGATAGTCCAGGTGCGAAAGGTCCAGACTCCCCTTCTCCAGGTGGTCGATCACTCGGCCCGGGGTGCCCACGACGACCTGGGCGCCGCGCTTGAGACCCGCCAGCTGCGGCACGTAGGACGACCCGCCGTAGACCGGCAGCACGTTGACCCGCAGGTGAGCTCCGTACCGGCCGAAAGCCTCGGCGACCTGCAGCGCGAGCTCACGGGTGGGGGCCAGGACCAAGGCCTGGGTATGGCGGCTGTCGGTGTCGATCTTGGACAGGATCGGGATCGCGAACGCCGCGGTCTTGCCCGTCCCGGTCTGGGCCAGCCCGACGACATCGGACCCTTCCAGCATCGCCGGGATGGTGGCCGCCTGGATCGGCGAAGGCGATTCATAGCCGACGTCGGCGACCGCCTGCAGCACCGAAGGGTGTATCCGCAGGTCGGCAAAGGTCAGGTCCGCGGGCTCTGGCTCCGCATTCGTCGACGTCATCGTGGTGGAAGTCTAGTGCTTGTCGCGAGGTGTTCCCGCCCCTGCGCGCCTTCCCCTGCACCCGGGCCCGGCCCGGTACGGTGCGCAACTGTGAAAAGGGCGGCGACCATCGGCTCCCTCCTGCTGGGGGCAGCAGTGCTGACCGCCACCGCCTGCAGCTCCGGGGATTCCACGGTCTCCAAGACTCCTGAGCCCAGCGCCGGAGCGTCCGCCGCGGTGTCGACGACCGCTGCGCCGGCCCCGTCCGGTCCGCCGCCGGGCCCGGCGCCCGCCGACGATCCGTGCGCGACCGATCTGGCCGCACCCGAGATCGCCAGGGCTGTCAACGAGCTGCCACGCGACCCGCGCAGCAGCCAGGGCTGGAGCCCCGAGCCGTTGGCGGGCAACTACAACGAGTGCGCGCAGCTGTCCGCGGTGATCATCAAAGCCAACACCAACGCGGAGAACCCGAACACCCGCGCGCTGCTGTTCCACCAGGGCAAGTTCATCCCGACCGGGGTGCCCGACACCTACGGGTTCAACGGCCTGGACTCCACCCAGAGCACCGGTGACACCGTCGCGCTGAAGTACTCCGGCGGGGTGCCCGGGCTGGACAGCGTGGTGAAGTTTCGGTGGAACGGCAGCGGGGTCGAGCTGATCGGCAACACGCCCGGCTAGCTTGTCGCGGCTGTTTCGCGAAAGCGCACACAGCGTAGTGAATCGGTGCCACGCGCTACCGTGGTGGCGGTTTCGCGGGACCGCGAGCTGTCGGAGGCGTCACCTACAGTGACTGCGTGTTCGTCGCCACCGACGCTGACGAGGTCCGAGTCGTCTACAGCGCCTCCGACCTCGCCGCCGCGGCGCGTTGTGAGTACGCGCTGCTTCGTTCGTTCGACGCGCGGCTGGGATGGGGTCCCGCCGTGTCCGGCGACGACGAATTGCTGGCTCGCACCGCAACTCTCGGCGACGAGCACGAACAGCGCCACCTCGATGCCCTCCGGCACGAGGCCGACGTCGCGATCATCGGCAGGCCCAAGTACACGGTCGCCGGACTGACGGCCGCCGCCGAGCAGACCAGACAGGCGATCGAACGCCGGGCACCGGTCATCTATCAGGCCGCGATGTTCGATGGCCGGTTTGTCGGGTTCGCCGACTTTTTGATCCTGGAGGACCCGCAAGGCCCCGGCAGGACCCCCGGCCGGCCGCGTTACCGCCTGCGCGACACCAAACTGGCCCGCTCGGTCAAGGTCGAGGCGCTGCTGCAGATGGCAGCCTACGCCGAAACCCTCACCGCCGCAGGCGTTCCCGTCGCCGACGAAGTAGACCTGGTGCTCGGCGACGGCACCACCGTCAGCTACCCGGTCGACGAGCTGCTGCCGGTCTACCGGCCGCGGCGGGACGCGCTGCAGCGGCTGCTCGACGACCACCTGTCCGGCGGGCGGCCGGTGAGCTGGCAGGACCAACACATCCGGGCCTGCTTCCGGTGCTCCGAATGTGAGCCGCAGGTGCGCGCACACGACGATCTGCTGCTCGTCGCCGGAATGCGGGTCAGCCAGCGGGCCCGGCTGCTCGACGCGGACATCACCACCATGCGGGAACTGGCCGCCCACCGCGGCCCGGTGCCCGAGCTGTCCGCTCGTACCGTTACGGCGCTGACGGCGCAAGCCCGGCTTCAGCTCGCCGACCGGGTGGACGGCAAGCCGCCGTATGAACTGGTCGACGCGCAGCCGCTGATGGTGCTGCCCGACGTCGACCGGGGTGACCTGTTCTTCGATTTCGAGGGCGACCCGCTGTGGACCGGCGACGGCCGTGAGTGGGGGCTTGAGTACCTGTGGGGCGTGCTGACGGTCAACGACGAGTTCCATCCGTTCTGGGCGCACAACCGCCCCGACGAACGTCAGGCGCTCAAGGATTTCCTCGCCATGGTGCGCAAGCGAAGACGCCGCCACCCGGGTATGCACATCTACCACTACGCCGCCTACGAGAAGAGCACGCTGCTGCGGCTGGCGGGGCGTTACGGCGAAGGTGAGCGCGAGATCGACGAACTGCTGCGCGACGGTGTGCTCGTCGACCTGTACCCCTTGGTGCGCAAGACCATCCGGGTGGGCACCGAGAACTACAGCATCAAGTCGTTGGAGCCGCTCTACATGGGCAACGAGCTGCGCGACGGCGAGGTCACCAATGCCACCGCCTCGATCACCGAGTACGCCCGCTACTGCGAGCTGCGCGACGAGGGCCGCACCGACGAGGCCGCCACCGTGCTCAAGGAGATCGAGGAGTACAACCGCTACGACTGCCGCTCGACACGGCGCCTCCGGGACTGGCTGATGGCCCGCGCCATCGAGTCGGGCGTGCCGCCACGGGGGCCGACGCCGGTGTCGGCCACCACCGGCAGCCGCGAAGCCGCGGACTCCGCGCCCGACCGGGTCGAGCGCACACTGCTCAAGTTCGCCGGCGACGGCATCGAGGTCCGCAGCCCGGCGCAGGCCGCGGTCGCGATGGTCGCCGCTGCCAAGGGTTTCCACAAGCGCGAAGACAAGCCGTTCTGGTGGGCGCACTTCGACCGGGTGAACAATCCGGTCGACGAATGGGCGGACGACAGCGGGGTTTTCATCGCCGATCGCCACGAGATCGTTGCCGACTGGCACACGCCGCCGAGGGCGCGCAAGCCGCAGCGGCACGTCCGGTTGTTCGGCGAGATCGCGGCCGGCGAGATCGCCGCAGAGATGTACGCGCTGTACGACCCACCGTCGCCGGCCGGGCTGTCCGACGACCCGGACCGGCGTGCGTTCGGCGCGGTGAAGGTCACCGAATGCGACGACCCGGAAGCGCCGACCGAGGTCCTCGTCGTCGAGCGGCAGCCCAAGAACGGCGAGGTGTTCACGCAGGTGCCGTTCGCGCTGACCCCAGGACCGCCGATCGGCACCACCCAGCTGCAGGACTCGATCGCCCGGACCGCGGAACTGGTGGCCGCCGGATTGCCGAACCTGCCCGCCGACGCACTCACCGACATCCTGCTGCGCCGGCCGCCCCGGATGCGCAGCGGCTCGGCACTGCCGCGCACCGGTGATGCCGTCGCGGACATCACCGCAGCACTGCTGGACCTGGACTCGTCGTACCTGGCCGTGCACGGCCCGCCCGGCACCGGCAAGACGCACACCTCCGGCAAGGTGATCGCGACCCTGGTCGACCGGCACGGCTGGCGGGTCGGGGTGGTGGCGCAGTCGCATGCGGTGGTGGAGAACTTGTTCGGCGACGTGATGAAGGCCGGCGTGGACGGCGCCCGGGTCGGCAAGAAACTGCACACCGTCACCACCGGGTGGACCGCACTGGACCGCGACGACTACGCGCAGTTCCTGTGCCAGGACGGCTGCGTCGTCGGCGGCACCGCGTGGGATTTCGCCAACGCCGCCAAGATCGCCCGCGACAGCCTCGATCTGCTGGTGATCGAGGAGGCCGGGCAATTCAGCCTGGCCAACACCGTCGCGGTGGCGCAGTCGGCGCGCAACGTGCTGCTGCTCGGCGACCCGCAGCAACTCCCGCAAGTCAGCCAGGGCACCCATCCCGAACCAGTCGACGGATCGGCGCTGGGCTGGCTGGTCGACGGCCACCACACCCTGCCGCCCGAGCGGGGCTATTTCCTGGACCGCTCCTACCGCATGCATCCCGGTGTGTGCCGGGCCGTGTCCCGGCTGTCCTACGACGGACGGCTGCTGTCGGCGGAGAGCGTCACCGCCGCGCGCCGCCTGGCCGGCGTCGCGCCGGGTGTGCGGACACTGGCCCTGGACCACCTCGGCAACGCGACCGAGAGCCCGGAGGAAGCCGCCGCCATCGTCGCCGAGATCACCGGACTGCTCGGTACCGAATGGTCCGACGAGGACGGCGCCGGGCCGCTGGCCCAGCGCGACATCCTCGTCGTCACTCCGTACAACGCGCAGGTGACGCTGGTCCGCCGCCACCTCGATGCGGTGGGGCTCACCGAGGTACGGGCGGGGACCGTCGACAAGTTCCAGGGTCAGCAGGCCCCGGTGGTGTTCATGTCGATGACCGCCTCCTCGGTGGACGACGTGCCCCGCGGGATCGCCTTCCTGCTCAACAGGAATCGCCTCAACGTCGCGGTCAGCCGCGCGAAATACCTTGCCGTGATCGTGCGCTCGCGCCACCTCACCGAATATCTGCCCGGCACGCCGGAACGCCTCAGCGAGTTGGGCGCGTTCCTGTCGCTGTCGGCATGTGATACACCCACGGAGTGACCGAAGCGCTGTCCGACCGGCTCACCGCGATCGTCGGGGCCACCCACGTGAGCACCGATCCCGACGTGCTCGCCGGACGCAGCGTCGACCACACCGGGCGGTACCGGGGCCGGGCGTCGCTGCTGGTGCGTCCGGGTTCCACCGACGAGGTGGCCGCCGTGCTGCGGGCGTGCCGCGACGCCGGTGTGAGCGTGACCGTGCAGGGCGGACGCACCTCGTTGGTCGCCGGCACGGTGCCCGAACACGACGACGTGCTGCTCTCGACCGAGCGGTTGCGCGACATCGGCGAGGTCGACGTCCTCGAGCGCCGGGTCCGCGTCGGCGCGGGGGTGACACTGGCCGAGGTGCAGCGCGCGGCCGGGACGGCGGGCTTGGTGTTCGGCGTCGATCTCGCCGCGCGGGATTCGGCCACCGTCGGGGGGATGGCCTCCACCAACGCCGGGGGACTGCGCACGGTCTGCTACGGCAACATGGGTGAACAGGTCCTCGGGCTCGACGTGGTGCTTCCCGACGGCACCGTGGTGCACCGGCACAGCCAGGTCCGCAGCGACAACACCGGCTACGACCTGGCGTCGCTGTTCGTCGGCGCCGAGGGCACGCTCGGGGTGATCACCGCGCTGGACCTGCGGTTGCACCCGACACCCCGGCAGCGCGTCACCGCGATCTGCGGTTTCGACGACCTGGAGGCCCTGATCGCGACGGGCCGGGTGTTCCGCGACATGGAGGGGATCGCCGCGCTGGAGCTGATCGACGCCAGAGCCAGCGCGCTGACCGCCGAGCATGCCGGGGTCGCCGCGCCGGTCCTTGGCGCGTGGCAGTTGCTGATCGAACTGGCCGGCGTCACCGATCTCACCGACCGGCTGGCCGACGCGCTGGAGGACGCCGAGCTGGCCGACGAGCCGGCCGTCGGGGTCGACACGAATGCCCAGCAGCGGCTGTGGCAGGTCCGCGAGGCCGTGGCCGAGGTGCTCGGCGTCTACGGTCCGCCCCTGAAGTTCGATGTGTCGCTTCCGCTTTCAGCTATCCGCGGGTTCGCCGACGAGGCCGCAGCCCTGATCGCCGAGCATGCGCCCGAGGCCATCCCGGTGCTGTTCGGCCACATCGGCGAGGGCAACCTGCACCTGAACATCGTGCGCTGCAACCTCCACGATGACCGGGAGCGCGACCTGTACTCGGCGATGATGGCGCTGATCGCCCGTCACGGCGGCAACGTCAGCTCCGAACACGGCGTGGGGACCCGTAAGCGCGACTATCTGGCGATGGCGCGGACCGAGGCGGACATCGCCGCGATGCGCGCGGTCAAGGCCGCCTTCGACCCCACCGGCTATCTGAATCCCGCGGTGCTGTTCTCCTGACCGGTACCTTGGCACAGGATGGCCGGGATCGAGGCTGATTACCTTGTCGTAGGGGCGGGCGCCATGGGGATGGCGTTCGTCGACACACTGCTGAGCGAGACGGACGCGACGATCGCGCTCGTCGACGAGAACCACCAGCCCGGCGGGCACTGGAACTCGGTATATCCGTTCGTGCGGCTGCACCAGCCGTCGGCCTACTACGGCGTGAACTCACAGTCGCTGGGCAACGAGGACGAGGTGGACCGCAGCGGTCTGAACGAGGGCTTCTTCGAACTGGCCACCGGCCACGAGGTGTGCGCCTACTACGACCAGGTGATGCGCAACCACATGCTGCCCACCGGACGGCTCACCTACTTTCCGATGGCGCGGTATCTGGGCGACAACACCTTCCGCACCCTCGACGGAGAACAGCGCCGCGTGACGGTGCGGCGCCGGACCGTCGACGCCACCTATCTGCTGACCGTCGTGCAGTCGATGCGCGCGGCGCCGTTCTCGGCCGCCGACGGAATCGACGTGGCCGCCCCCAACGACCTGCCGCGCCGCGCGCCGGCCCACGAGCACTTCACGATCGTGGGTGGCGGCAAGACCGGGATGGACTGCTGCCTGTGGCTGCTGCGCAACGGGGTACCACCCGAGCAGGTGCGCTGGGTCAGGCCCCGCGAGTCGTGGCTGCTGAACCGGGCCAACATCCAGCCGGGGCCGCGGTTCGTCAAGGCGCTGCGCGACTCCGTCGCGGTGCGGATGCAGGTGATCGCCGACGCGGGCTCGCTCGACGATCTTTTCGCCGGGCTCGAGGACGCCCGGATCCTGCTGCGTCTCGACCCCGCGATAACCCCCACCATGTACCACTGCGCGATCGTGTCGGAACGCGAACTGGAGCACCTGCGCCTAATCGGCGATGTGGTGCGTCTCGGCCACATCGATCACGTCGACCACGACCACATCCGGTTGCGCGAGGGCACGGTGACGGTGCCCGCACCCTCGTTGTATGTGGACTGCACGACCCAGGGGCTGCCCCGGCCTCCGTCGGTGCCGGTGTTCGACGGCGACCACATCACACTGCAGAGCGTGCGCAGCTGCCAGCAGGTGTTCAGCTCGGCGTTCATCGCCCACGTAGAGGCCGCCTACCCCGACGACGCCACCCGCAACGAGTTGTGTGTGCCGGTCCCGCACCCCGACGCGCCGATCGACTGGCTTCGGCACACGTTGGCCGACAACGCCGCTCAGTTGCGCTGGTTGCACGACCAGGATCTGATGGAGTGGTTGAAGTCGGCGCGCCTCAACGCCGCGCGCGACCTGTTCCCGGTGTTCCCGCCGGGCAAGGAACGGGTGCGCGACAAGGCGCTGGGCGCCCTCGCCGTGGCGCTGCGCAAGACCAACGAACAGCTGATCGGACTGATGAGCGGCTAGCCGCGCGCGTGCTTGCCCCGCGCGCCGCTCGCCCCGTCGCCGTCGCCGTCGTGTGGAAGATGAAAGCCGTTGCGGCCATTACGGTCCGGCTCGTCGTCGACCATCAGCTGATCGAGGATGCTGCGCCATTCCCGGTCCGGATCGGGAATGGCAACCGGGCGCAGCACGTCGGTGTCGGCCACCACACCGCTGCGCTCCTCCCAGGGCACCTCGTACTCGATGTAGTCGTCTTCGCCGTCGGCCCAATACAGCTCGTGGTCCGGGTCGTACCCCGGGCCCGGATCGGACTGCGGGTCCGGTTCGGTGACGGACTCGGCAGCGGCCTGCGACACCGACCGGATCAGGTCCATCAGGAACAGCGCCGCGACGACGCCGAAGAGCGCGACGAACGCCGGCAGCAGCATCGACTGCGACATCGCCGCGGCGAACGGCGCGTGCAGGAACTCGGGCAACCGCGCCACCTGGCCCTCACCCTGCGGGGGCCCGCCTGCGCCGCCCGGGAGCTTGGCCGACAGCTCGGAGGCCATCAGCGCCGCCATGCCCGCACTGCCCAGCACCGAACCCACCTGCCGGGTGGTGTTGTAGACACCGGAACCGGCACCGGCCAGCTGCGGGGGCAGATTCCTGGTCGCCGTCGCCGCCAGCGGCGACCAGATGAACGCCATCGCCACGCCCATCGCCGTCAGCGGCAGCACCAGCCGCCAGATCGGGGTGGTGGGCGTCATCTCGATGGACAGCCACGTCAGGCCGATCGCCATCAGGGAGAAGCCGAACCCGACCACCGAGCGCGGATGGGCCCGGTCGACGATGCGGCCCACCACCGGCGCCAGCACACCGGTCGCGACGGCCATCGGCGCGGTCAGCACCGCCGCCTGCGTCGGGGTCAGGCCACATACCGCCTGCGCGTAGAACATCAGCGGCAGGATCATCCCGGTGGCGACGAACCCGATCGTCGCCACCCCGAGGTTGGACATCGAGAAGTTCCGGTCCCGGAAGATGATCAGCGGTATCAGCGGTTCGCCGGTGTTGATCGACTGCCAGTACACGAACACCACCATCACCGCGACACCGACGGCGACGGTGGCCCAGATCCAGGCGGCCCAGTGGTGGGCCTGGCCTTCCTGCAGCGCGAACACGATCAGGAACATGCCGACCCCGGACAGCACCACCCCGGGCAGATCGAGGCGCTGCCGGCGCTGAGTCGGCAGCGACGGCACCAGATACACCGCCAGGGCCAAGCCCACGATGCCCACCGGCACGTTGACGATGAAGATCCACTGCCAGCCCAGCGTGTCCACCAGCACCCCGCCGGCCAGCGGTCCGGCCAGCGTCGCGACTCCGGCGGTGGCGCCCCACACGCTCATCGCCACGCCGCGGTTGTGCGCCGGGAAGGTGCGGGTGATCACCGTCAGTGTCTGCGGGGTGAGCAGCGCCGCGCCCACGCCCTGTAGCACCCGGGCGGCGACCAGCATGGCGATGCTGTCCGAAAGCCCGCACCACAGCGATGCGACCGTGAACACCGCCAGACCGAGCAGGTACATGGTCTTGGGCCCGTACCGGTCCCCGAGCCGGCCGGCGACCAGCAGCGGCACGGCGTAGGCCAGCAGGTAGGCGCTGGTCACCCAGATCACCGCGTCGTAGTCGACGTTCAACTGGGCCATGATCGCCGGATTGGCGACGGGCACGATCGTCGCGTCGACCAGGATCATGAAGAACCCGACCAGCAGTGCCCACAACGCGTGCCAGGGGTTGGCACCCCTGGCACGCGGCGTCACGGTTTCGAACATGGTGCAGTCAGCCAGAATTCACTCGGGGGGAGATGATCGTCGCGCCTGACGCTACGGTCCGGCGGAAGCCCCGACAAGTCAGCGCGCGGACGCCCGCGCGCTCAGGCGGACTCGGCGACCGCCTCCTCGGTGACGGCGGCCGGTGACGGGTTGCGGTGCACGCCGGTCAGCAGCAGCGCGGTCAATGCGACGAGGACACCGGCGGCCATCACGACGGCCATCGCGAGCTCGTCGTTGCCCAGCACCCCGACCACCGGCGCGATCGCCGCTCCCATCCCGAACTGCACGGCGCCGAGCAGCGCTGCGGCGGTGCCCGCGGCATCGGGGTGGCGCATCAGAGCGACTGCGGGCGCGTTCGGGATCACCAGGCCCATCGCGGCCAGGATGGCCCACACGGGGATCACGAAACCGAACAGCCCGCCGACGTGCGCGGCGGCCAGCGCGACGAACACCGCGCCGGACACCGAAGCCGCGACCAGCGCCCACAGCATGATCTGCTGCGGGGTGAACCTTTTGAGCAGTACGACGTTGCACTGGGTGGTGCCGATCAGCGCGATCGCACCGGCGCCGAACACCAGCGCGAACGCGGTCTGTCCCAGGCCGAACCGGCCCTGCAGCACGAACGAGGCACCGGCGATGTAGGCGAACAGGCCCGACATGCCCAGCGCGCCGACCATCATCAGGATCACGAACCGCACGTCGCGGAGCAGTTCCAGGTACGTCATCGCGATGCCGCGCACCTTGAGCGGACGGCGGTGGTCGACCGGAAGTGTCTCGGGCAACCCCAGCACCGCCATCACCAGCAGCGCGCCGGCGATGACCACGAGCGCGGCGAACACCCAGTGCCACGAGCCGTGCAGCAGTACCGCGGCGCCCAGCGACGGCGCCAGCACCGGCGCGACACCCAGCACCAGCATCAACCTCGACATGACCGTCGCGGCGGCGTTGTCCTTGTAGAGGTCACCGACGACCGCGATCGCGACCACCATGCCGGCCGCGGCACCCATGCCCTGCAGTCCGCGGGCGATGCCGAGCACGGTGATGTTGGTCGCGAACAGGCACAGCAGCGAGGCGGCCATGTGCACCACGATGCCGGCGAACAGCGGCCTGCGGCGGCCCAGCGAGTCCGACAGCGGACCGATGACCAGCTGCCCGATCGCCAGGCCCGCCAGTGTGCCGGTCAGCGTGAGCTGGGTGACCGACGAGGACACCGAGAGCTCCTCACCGATCCTCGGCAGGGCCGGCAGATACATGTCGATGGTCAGCGGGCCCAACGCCACGAGTAGTCCGAGCACCACGATCATCCGGGTGCGGTTCGGCGGAGCTTCGAGCACGGTTTGCCTCACATCCACGTCCGGGGATATTGCCACTGTTTGGTTAGCGACACTTCCCAATAATTTCTTCCCCGGATCGCCGACCGAGACCGCGATCACATCCGGGCACGTGGCCGCCGTCGCCGTTCGTTGTCTACGCGTTAGCCTGAGATCAGGTTCACAGGGAGGACGCACCCATGAGTGCCAAGTCACGAGCCAAGAATCCGCCCGCGGTCGTCGACGAGGATCCGGGCGTCGCCGCCAAGGCGCTCTCCCAGATCATCGAGCGCGGAGCCCGCGTGCAGGGGCCGGCCGTCAAGGCCTACGTGGAGAGGTTGCGGCACAGCGATCCCGGAGCCGGCCCCGCCGAGATCATCGCCAGGCTGGACAAGCAGTACATGGCGACGGTGACGGCCAGCGGCGCGGCGGTCGGGTCCGCCGCCGCGTATCCCGGCATCGGCACCTTGGTCGCGATGTCGGCCGTGGCCGGCGAGACCGTGGTCTTCCTCGAGGCGACGGCGCTGTATGTGCTCGCCGTCGCCGAGGTGCACGGCATCCCCGCCGAACACCGCGAGCGCCGCCGCGCGCTCGTGCTGTCGGTGCTCGTCGGCGAGGACAGCAAGCGCGCGGTGGCCGACCTCATCGGTCCGCGTCGCACCAGCGGAGCGTGGGTGTCCGACGGCGCTGCGACGCTGCCGCTGCCTGCCCTGTCCACGCTGAACTCACGGCTGCTGCGGTATTTCGTCAAGCGCTACACGCTCAAGCGCGGCGCGTTGGCGTTCGGCAAGATGCTGCCCGTCGGGATCGGCGCCGTCGTCGGCGGTGTCGGCAACCGGTTGATGGGCAAGAGGATCGTCGGCAACGCGCACAAGGCGTTCGGCGAGCCGCCGACCCGCTGGCCCTCCCTGCTGCATCTGCTGCCCCCACAACGTTCGTAGCGCGCCCCGGCGGGCATCCGACTCGCCGCAGCCGGTCCTCGCTGCGTGACCGCAATGACCATAAGTACGTTGCCTGGTCGGGTCGGTGACGGAAGCGCTAGCCTTGAGGCGGCTGAAACGCGGGTAACCGCACACCGGGTCGAAAAGGGGTGGCCGGCTGCCGCGGGGTGCTGGCCCGAAGCGAAGAATTGAGGCGAAAAGCAGCCGTGAGCTCACCTTCACCATTCGGTCAGAACGAGTGGTTGGTCGAAGAGATGTACCGCAAGTTCCGCGAGGATCCGTCATCGGTTGACCCGAGTTGGCACGAGTTCCTCGTCGACTACTCTCCCGAGCCCATGCACGACGCTCCCGCCCCCGGCGGAAGCGGGTCGTCTGTCGGCAGCAACGGCAGGCCGACCGCTCCCCCGGAGCCCGCGCCGGCTCCGGCGCCGGAAACCGCCAACGGTCGGCAGCCGACCAGGACCGACACACCCAAGCCCAGCGACAAAGCGAAGACCAAACCCGCGGACAAGACCCCCGCCAAGAGCGACACCAAACCCACGGACAAAGCCCCCGCGAAGTCGGGCACCGGGACCGACAGGACCGACCGGACCGACAAGTCCGACGCCAAATCCTCGCCCGCGCCGAAGCCCAAGGCCGCGGCCACCTCCGGGGACGACGAGACCCAGGTCCTGCGCGGCGCCGCCGCGGCCGTGGCCAAGAACATGTCCGCCTCGCTGGAGGTCCCGACCGCGACGAGCGTGCGCGCCATCCCGGCCAAGGCGATGATCGACAACCGCATCGTCATCAACAACCACCTCAAGCGCACGCGCGGCGGCAAGATCTCGTTCACCCACCTGCTGGGCTACGCGATCGTGCAGGCGGTCAAGAAGTTCCCGAACATGAATCGGCATTTCGCCGAGACCGACGGCAAGCCGACTGCCGTCACACCCGCGCACACCAACCTGGGCCTGGCCATCGACCTGCAGGGCAAGGACGGTAAGCGCTCCCTGGTCGTCGCCGCGATCAAGAACACCGAGAATATGCACTTCGGGCAGTTCATCGCCGCCTACGAGGACGTCGTGCGGCGTGCCCGCGACGGCAAGCTCACCGCCGAAGACTTTGCGGGCGTGACGATTTCGCTGACCAACCCCGGCACCATCGGCACCGTGCACTCGGTGCCGCGCCTGATGCAGGGCCAGGGTGCGATCATCGGCGCGGGCGCGATGGAGTACCCGGCCGAGTTCCAGGGCGCGAGCGAGGAGCGCATCGCCGAGCTGGGCGTCGGCAAGCTGATGACGCTGACGTCGACCTACGACCACCGCATCATCCAGGGCGCCGAATCGGGCGACTTCCTGCGCACGATCCACCAGCTGCTGCTCGACGACGAGTTCTACGACGAGATCTTCCGCGCTCTGGGCATCCCCTACGAGCCCGTCCGCTGGCGTATCGACAACCCGGACTCCATCGAGGACAAGAACGCCCGCGTCATCGAGCTGATCGCGGCCTACCGCAACCGCGGCCACCTGATGGCCGACATCGACCCGCTGCGGCTGGACAAGACCCGATTCCGCAGCCACCCCGACCTCGACGTCAACACTCACGGCCTGACCCTGTGGGACCTCGACCGCGAGTTCAAGGTGAACGGCTTCGCCGGGGCGACCCACAAGAAGCTGCGCGACATCCTCGGCCTGCTGCGGGACGCCTACTGCCGCCACATCGGCGTGGAGTACACCCACATCCTCGAGCCCGAGCAGCAGCAGTGGTTGCAGGAGCGCATCGAGGTCAAGCACGAGAAGCCGACGGTTGCCGAGCAGAAGTACATCCTGAGCAAGCTCAACGCCGCCGAGGCGTTCGAGACCTTCCTGCAGACCAAATACGTTGGGCAGAAACGGTTCTCGCTAGAGGGCGCCGAAACCGTCATCCCGATGATGGATGCGGCCATCGACCAGTGTGCCGAGCACGGACTCGACGAGGTCGTGATCGGGATGCCGCACCGCGGCCGGCTCAACGTGCTGGCCAACATCGTCGGCAAGCCGTACTCCCAGATCTTCACCGAGTTCGAGGGCAACCTGAACCCGTCGCAGGCGCACGGCTCCGGCGATGTGAAGTACCACCTCGGCGCCAACGGCACCTACATCCAGATGTTCGGAGACAACGACATCGACGTCTCGCTGGTGGCCAACCCCAGCCACCTCGAAGCCGTCGCCCCGGTGCTGGAGGGCATCGTCCGCGCCAAGCAGGACCTGATGAACGTCGGCGAGGAGGTCGACGGCACCGAGCAGTTCTCGGTCGTGCCGATGATGCTGCACGGCGACGCCGCGTTCGCCGGGCAGGGCGTGGTCGCCGAGACGCTGAACCTGGCGCTGCTACGCGGCTACCGCACCGGCGGCACGCTCCACATCATCGTCAACAACCAGATCGGCTTCACCACCTCGCCGAGCGACTCCCGCTCCTCGGAGTACTGCACGGACGTCGCGAAGATGATCGGCGCGCCGATCTTCCACGTCAACGGCGACGACCCCGAAGCCGCGGTGTGGGTGGCCAAGCTGGCCGTCGATTTCCGGCAGAAGTTCAAGAAGGACGTCGTCATCGACATGTTGTGCTACCGCAGGCGTGGCCACAACGAGGGCGACGACCCGTCGATGACCCAGCCGAACATGTACGACGTGATCGACACCAAGCGCGGTGTCCGCAAGTCCTACACCGAGGCGCTGATCGGCCGCGGCGACATCTCGATGAAGGAAGCCGAAGACGCGCTGCGCGACTACCAGGGCCAGCTCGAGCGGGTGTTCAACGAGGTCCGTGAGCTGGAGAAACACACGATCGCTCCGAGTGAGTCCGTGGAGTCCGACCAGATGGTGCCCGCCGGCATGACCACGGCCGTCGACAAGTCCCTGCTGGCCCGCATCGGTGACGCGCACCTGGCGTTCGGCGACGACTTCAACGTGCATCCGCGCGTCAAGCCGGTGCTGGAGAAGCGCCGGGAGATGGCCTACGAGGGCAAGGTCGACTGGGCGTTCGCCGAGCTGCTGGCGCTGGGCTCGTTCCTGGCCGAGGGCAAGACCATCCGGCTGACCGGCCAGGACACGCGGCGCGGCACGTTCACCCAGCGTCACTCGGTGATCATCGACCGCAAGACCGGCCGGGAGTTCACGCCGCTGGAGCTGCTGACCGTCGATGCCGACGGCAACCCGACGGGCGGCCGGTTCATGGTCTACGACTCGGCGCTGTCGGAGTACGCGGCCGTCGGTTTCGAGTACGGCTACTCCGTCGGCAACCCCGACGCGCTGGTGCTGTGGGAGGCCCAGTTCGGCGACTTCGTCAACGGTGCGCAGTCGATCATCGACGAGTTCATCTCCTCCGGCGAGGCCAAGTGGGGCCAGCTCTCCGACGTGGTGCTGCTCCTGCCGCACGGCCACGAGGGCCAGGGACCTGACCACACGTCGGGCCGCATCGAGCGGTTCCTGCAGCTGTGGGCCGAAGGGTCGATGACGATCGCGGTGCCCTCGACACCGGCGAACTACTTCCACCTGCTGCGCCGCCACGGCCTGGACGGGATCCGCCGCCCGCTGATCGTGTTCACGCCGAAGTCGATGCTGCGTAACAAGGCCGCCGTCAGCGACCTGCGGGACTTCACCGAGGCCAAGTTCCGGTCGGTGCTGGAGGAGCCCACCTACACCGAGGGCACCGGCGACCGGTCGAAGGTCAAGCGGCTGCTGCTGACCAGCGGAAAGCTGTACTACGAGCTGGCGGCCCGCAAGGCCAAGCAGGAGCGCGACGACGTGGCGATCGTGCGCCTGGAGCAGCTGGCACCACTGCCGAAGCGACGGCTGGCCGAGACTCTGGACCGGTACCCGAACATCGAGGAGAAGTTCTGGGTGCAGGAGGAGCCTGCCAACCAGGGCGCCTGGCCGACGCTGGGGTTGACGCTGCCCGAGGTGCTGCCGGAGAAGTTCGCCGGCATCAAGCGGATCTCACGGCGCGCGATGTCGGCGCCGTCGTCGGGTTCGTCGAAGGTGCACGCAGTCGAGCAGCAGGAGATCATCGACGAAGCGTTCGCGTAAGGACCGAGGGCCGCCTCCTGCCCCGGCGCGCTTCTTCCGGCGAGCGTGCGTGTTTGCAGCCGACACGCCGTGGATCGTGCGCACTTTGCGCACGGTCACGGTCGGCTGCGGGCGCGGCCGGACGGGCCGCCGATGTTCTCTCAGCGGAAGAACGAGAACGGCACACCGTCGGTGAGCGCATTGACCGCGCGCGGGCAGAAGATCTGAATGGCCAAGCCGGTGAACATGGTCGCGGGCCCCAGCGGGCGCCCGAGCGCGTCGGCGACGTCGGCCGCCACATTCGCCGCGTTCTGCCCCGGTTCGGCGAGCATCGGGCACACCGACTGGCCGACTCGCATCGCGGTGGCCGGATCGATGTCGCCGAGGCGGTAGTGCTGCAACGTCGACAGGAAGACGTCGTTCGCGGTGTCGGCGTGGACCGGGGCCGCGGTGAGCGTCGCGGCCGCGGCGGCCGACGCGCACAGCGCTGCGACGGCCGGGTAGGTCAACTTCATACCCGGACTGTCGTCGCGACGGCTCCGGTCATTACCGCCGTGACCCATTCCGCATCGGTACCCGCGGTACCGGTAAGCTCGCACCAACTCAACACGCGTAGAACACCACGAGGGAGTTGACATGGAGGGCTTTGCCGGAAAGGTCGTCGTCGTGACCGGCGCCGGATCGGGTATCGGTCAGGCGCTGGCGATCGAACTGGGGCGCTCCGGCGCGCACGTGGCGATCAGCGACGTCGACACCGAGGGCCTGGCGGTCACCGAGGAGCGGCTCAAGGCGATCGGCGCCCAGGTGAAGGCCGACCGCCTCAATGTGAGCGAACGCGAAGCGTTCCTGCTCTACGCCGACAGCGTCGCCGAGCACTTCGGCAAGGTCAACCAGATCTACAACAACGCCGGCATCGCGTTCACCGGCGACATCGAGGTCAGCCAGTTCAAGGACATGGAACGGGTGATGGACGTCGACTACTGGGGTGTGGTCAACGGCACCAAGGCGTTCCTGCCGCACCTGATCGCCTCCGGCGACGGACACGTCGTCAACGTCTCGAGCGTCTTCGGCCTGTTCTCGGTGCCCGGCCAGGCGGCGTACAACTCCGCGAAGTTCGCCGTTCGCGGCTTCACCGAAGCACTGCGTCAGGAGATGGCACTGGCCGGACATCCGGTCAAGGTGTCGTGTGTGCACCCCGGCGGCATCAAGACCGCGATCGCACGCAACGCCACCGCCGCCGAGGGGCTCGACGCCGAGGAACTGGCCAAGACCTTCGACAAGAAACTCGCCAGCACGACCCCGGAGAAAGCCGCCAAGATCATCCTCGACGGCGTGCGCAAGAACAAGGCCCGCATTTTGGTGGGCAACGACGCGAAGATGTTCGAGATCGTCATCCGCGTCGTCGGCGCCGGATACCAGAGCCTGTTCCCCAAGGCCGTGGCCCGGCTGACACCGAAGACGAAGTAGCCCGCTCGCCCTCTCGAGCGTGCGGAGCCGGCGCGACGAGCGTGCGGAAAGTGCCTGATCTCGACGGCGTGTCCGCCGCAGACACGCACGGTCGCGGTGAGGGCCAGGCTCAGTTGCCGATGCCGAGTGGGTGGGCGTCGAGCCACTGCCCGGCCACCAGACCCGGGTCGGTGCCCTCGGCGACCATGCGTCGCATGTCCGCCAGCGAACCGGTGTCCAGCACACCGGCGATCTCGTTGAGTGCCAGCACCTGAGACTCGGTCAGCTCGTTGCGCCGATACAGCGGGACCAGGTTCTCGGCGCGGATCAACGCCGTCTTGTCCGACAGCACCACGACCTGCGAGGGCACATCGGGAGCCGCCGTCGTCGTCCACGCCGCGTCGATCTCCCCGGCCCGGAGCGCGGCGAACATGGCGTCGTCGTCGGCGAAGGACCGCGCCGGTGCCAAGGAGCACGTCCCCACCGTCGACGGGTGCGGCACCGCGGCGACCGCGCCGAGCGAGATTCCCTCGCAGCGGCGGGCCATCGCGCCGACGTCGCGACCGCCCCAGTCGTCCGCCGTCTGTTCGGTGACCGCCACGGCCGGCTTGTCCTCGGCCGAGGTGGTGTAGTCGCCGGCGGCGACCCCCTCGGGCAGCACCGACAACAGAGTGCGGTAGACCTGCACATCCGACCGCGCCGCGGAGTCGGGCGCGAACCGCGCCAGCAGCGTTCCGGTGAACCCGGGAGCCACCTGCACCTCGTCCCGGTCGAGCGATTCGAGCGGGTCATCGGCCACCGTCACGTGTGCCGGGTTCCCGTAATAACGCAGCGCCGCCGCATACAGGTGGGCGATCAGCTGCGATTCCGGATCGGCCGGCGAGCCGACCGGGATCGACGGGGGCGACGACTGGCCACCGCACCCGGCCAGTATCCCACCGGCCATCACCACGGCCGCCAGCCGCAGCAAGGGGCCCCGAAAACTGTTGCGGCTCAGTCGACTAGTCCTCAGAGGCGGCGGCAACCGCGGCGGCCACCGCGGGGCCCACCCGCGGATCCAGCGCGCTCGGGACGATATGGTCGACGGCGAGATCGTCGCCGACGACCGAGAAGATCGCCTCGGCCGCAGCGACCTTCATCTTCTCGGTGATGCGCCGGGCGCCGGCATCCAGCGCCCCACGGAACACCCCGGGGAAAGCCAGCACGTTGTTGATCTGGTTCGGGAAATCGCTGCGGCCGGTCGCCACCACGGCCGCGTATTTGCGGGCTGCGTCCGGATGGATCTCGGGATCGGGATTCGACAGTGCGAACACGATCCCGTTGGGCGCCATCGTCGCGATGATGTTCTCCGGGACCAGACCCGCCGACAGACCAAGGAACATGTCGGCGCCGTCGAGCGCCTCGGCGATCCCCCCGGTACGGCCGGCCGGGTTGGTGCGCTCGGCAAGCGCGGCCTTGAACGGGTTCAGGTCATCACGGCCGGTGTGGACGATCCCCTTGGAATCGAGCACCGTGACGTCGGCGATGCCCTTGGCCAGCAGAATGTTCGCGCACGCCACCCCGGCGGCGCCGGCACCGGAGATCACCACGCGCAGCGTATTCATGTCGCGGTCGAGCACCTTCGCCGCACCGTGCAGCGCGGCGAGCACCACGATCGCGGTGCCGTGCTGGTCGTCGTGCATCACCGGGCAATCCAGGGCCTCGATGACACGCCGCTCGATCTCGAAACAGCGCGGGGCGGAGATGTCCTCCAGATTCACCGCGCCGAAGCTGGGCCGCAGCCGGATCAGCGTCTCGACGATCTCGTCGGGATCGTTGGTGTCCAGCACGATCGGGATCGAGTCCAGCCCGCCGAACGTCTTGAACAGGGCGCTCTTGCCCTCCATCACCGGCAGCGACGCCGCCGCACCGATGTCCCCGAGTCCCAGCACCGCGCTGCCGTCACTGACGACCGCGACCAGCCGGTTCGCCCACGTGTACTTCGCGGCCAGCGTCTTGTCCGCCGCGATCGCCCGGCTGACCTGGGCCACACCCGGGGTGTATGCGATCGACAGCGCCCGCTGGGTGTCCAGCGGCGACTTCAGTTCGACCGAGAGCTTGCCGCCCTCGTGAGCCTCGAAGATCTCGCTGTCCTCGATGACGACCTGCGGCGTGCGCTCGACCGATCCCACTGATTCCGACACGGGCGTCAGGGTAGTCCACCCCGTGAACTCACCGGAACGGGTTCCCCCGCGGTGAGGCCGACGGCGCAGCACCGGCGCGTACGATTCTCGCCGGTGCCCGAAGGGCAGGTCCGAGCCCTGCGCCCTGACGAGGGGAGGTCGCACATGCCGGCGTTCCGTGCGTTGCCGCCGTCGATGGGCCGTCCTACCGGCAAGGCGCGCGGTGCAGGTCAGGACGGTCCGGACGCGAGACGAATCCACCTCCCGGTTTCGCAGGCGATGGTCGACTGCGGCGTCTACTCCGAAGGCCAGCGGTTGCCCGGCAAGTACACCCACGCCGCCGCGCTGGCCAAGGTGCACGACCTCGAAGCCGAAGGGAAAGCGGCCTTCGTCTGGATCGGTCTGCACGAACCCGACGAACAACAGATGCAGACCGTCGCCGACGTCTTCGGCCTGCACGAACTGGCCGTCGAGGACGCCGTACACGCCCACCAGCGCCCGAAACTCGAGCGCTACGACGACATGCTGTTTTTGGTCCTCAAGACCGTCACCTATGTCGAGCACGACTCGATGGCCAAGGCCCGGGAGATCGTCGAGACCGGCGAGGTCATGATCTTCGTCGGCAAGGACTACGTCGTCACCGTGCGCCACGGTGAACACGGCGGGCTCGCGGGGGTGCGCAAACGCCTGGAGAGCTCACCGGCGAATCTGAGGCTCGGCCCGCACGCGGTGATGCACGCGATCGCCGATCAGGTCGTCGACACCTACCTCGACGTGACCGATCTGATCGAGAACGACATCGACGCCATGGAAGAGGACATCTTCTCGCCGCAGGCGCGCACCGACATCGAGAGCATCTACCTGCTCAAACGTGAGGTCGTCGAACTGCGGCGGGCCGTCAGCCCGCTGGCCACCGATCTGCAGAGCATCGGCAGCGACCACGCCGACCTGGTCGACGCCGAGATCCGCCGCTACATGCGCGACGTCCTCGACCACACCATCAAAGCCGCCGACCGCATCGCCAGCTTCGACGAGATGCTGAGCTCGATGGTGCAGGCCGCGCTCGGTAAAGTCGCGATGCAGCAGAACGTCGACATGCGCAAGATCTCGGCCTGGGTCGCCATCGCCGCCGTACCCACCGCGATGGCCGGCATCTACGGCATGAACTTCGATGCGATGCCTGAATTGCACTGGGAATTCGGCTATCCGATGATCCTGCTGGTGATGGCCACGGTGTGCGTGCTGCTGTACCGCAACTTCCGGCGCAACAACTGGCTCTGATTCTCGTCGAAATCGCATTCCACGCGCAGAATCTCGCGGTGATCCCGCGCTGACTGCAATCTCGGCCGAATCAGGGGCGGCTCGCCGCTCAGGTTGGATTGGCGGCTCGCCGCTCAGGTTGGATTGGCGGCTCGCCGCCGTGGGTCCGTCGGATCGACCCCGTCCTGCACCCACGCCTCCCTCATCGCCTCCGCACCCTTGAGTCGCACCCACGCCGCCTCCGTCGGGGTGATCGGCACCGCCGAGAGCAGCGTCACCGGCGACAACGGCTCGGGCAACACGACGTCGTCGATATCGCTGTGGCCCAACAGAAATGCCGTGAACGGCGCACCTTCCCACAACGGCGTCTCGAGGTCGACCAGCGCGTCCGGCGCCAGAACCAGACCCTCGACCGCGGGGGCCGCCGCGACGATCGCGACCGAGCGCGACAACCCGGCAGGCGAGGGGCCGCGCAACGCGACCACGACCTCCGCACGGGGACCCTGCACCGGATCGGCCACCATGTCGGTCGGGTCGACCATCGGATGCCGCGAGCACCCCAGCGAAACATACTGCACCGCAGCGTCTCCCGGCCCGGCGAAGCGCAGCACGTCGATGCGTTCGGTGCCGAGGAAGGTGACGCTGGCAATGCCCGGCTCGGCGGTGATGCCGTTGCGGGCGAAGTGATCCCGCACATGCGCACGAACCAGGTCGAGAACCTCGGTCATGCGCGCACTTCCGGCAGGGACAGGTTGCTTCCGGTACGGGGATCGAACAGCTGCACGTTGGCCGGATTCAACGCCAGCTGCACGGTCGACCCGGGCTTGGCCGCCGAATGCACCGGAAACCGTGCGACGAACTCGTTCTCACCGGCCGCCGACTCCGCGGCGACCTCGGCCAGCTGCACCGCCTGCGCCGCGGGGCCGTCTACCCCGAAGTAGACGTACTTGTCGGCGCCCAGCGTCTCCACCATCTCGACGGTGACCTCGAACACCAGGGCGCCGATCTTGGCATAGGCGTCGATGACGGCCGCGTCCTCGAGGTGTTCCGGACGGATCCCCGCGATCAGGTCATCGGCGAAGCGGTGATCCCTGAGCCGCTCGTAGACGGCTCCGGTCAACGGGATCTCACCGAAAGGCAACCGGATACCGAGCTCGGTCAGCGCGGCCGGGAAGAAGTTCATCGCCGGGGAACCGATGAACCCCGCCACGAAAAGGTTGACAGGTGAGCGGTACAACTCCTCGGGGGTGCCGATCTGCTGCACAGCGCCACTCGACATCACCACCACCCGGTCACCGAGCGTCATGGCCTCGGTCTGGTCATGGGTCACATAGAGCGTCGTCGTCCCGAGCCGCTTCTGCAGACGCGCGATCTCGGTGCGCATCTGCCCCCTCAGCTTCGCATCGAGATTCGACAACGGCTCGTCCAGCAGGAAGGCCTTGGGATTCCGTACGATGGCGCGCCCCATCGCGACCCGCTGGCGCTGACCCCCCGAGAGCTGGCTCGGCTTACGGTCCAGCACGGCAGTCAGGTCAAGGGTTTTCGCCGTCTGCTCGACCTTCTGCGCGATCTCGTACCTGTTCAGCTTGGCCAGGGTCAGCGGGAACGCGATGTTCTCGCCCACCGTCATGTGCGGGTAGAGAGCATACGACTGGAACACCATCGCGATGTCGCGGTCTTTGACCGACCGCTCGTTGACCCGCTCACCGTCGATACGCAACTCGCCAGAGGTGATCTCTTCGAGTCCGGCGATCATGTTGAGCGTGGTGGACTTACCGCAACCCGACGGCCCGACCAGGATCACGAATTCGCCGTCGGCGACCGTGATCGACAGGTCGCGCACAGCCGCCGTGCCGTCGGGGTAACTCTTGGTCACCCCGTCCAAAACGATCTCAGCCATCGGCTCCCTCTCACCGCACGGGCCCGGGCATCACACCGATACCCGCCCCTGCGACGGGATTGTCCCGCGGGGCAAAACTAGGGCCAACGCGTCGCCGAGTGCAACATCGTCACCGCAGGCCGCCGCGGTGCACGACGCAGGAGTCAGATGGTCAGGCGGGCGAGCAGATCCCGGCCGCGCTCGGCGTTCTGCGGGTCGCAGAGCACGTCGTAGCGTCCGGCCACCAGCTGCAGCGTC
Source organism: Mycobacterium sp. ZZG (assembly GCF_054786995.1). NCBI lineage: Bacteria > Bacillati > Actinomycetota > Actinomycetes > Mycobacteriales > Mycobacteriaceae > Mycobacterium > Mycobacterium sp. ZZG. The sequence continues at coordinate 5,441 of NZ_JBTBFV010000012.1, read as the reverse complement.
GAACTGAAATCTCTTGTCCCGCGCGCCATCGCATACGGGATCGCCGAGGTGATCAGGCCGAAGAACACACCGGCGATCAACCCGGTGACGAGCGCACTCCACGGGTTGGGGCTGAAGAACCCGAGAATCAAACCGATGAACAGGCCCAGCCAGGCGCCGGTGAGCACCCCGCCGCCGAGCACCTTCGGCCACGTCAACCGTCCTGTGACGCGCTCGACCTGCATCAGGTCCACGCCGACGATGGTGACCTGCTGGACCGGAAACTCTTGGTCGGACAGGTAGTCCACGGCGCGCTGCGCCTCCGCATAGGTGGGATACGAACCGATCGGCCAACCCTTGGGCGGGGTCGGAAGGCCTACCGGGCGACCACGTCCCGTGGCCGGGCCGCCGGGCGCCGCAGCGGGATTCTGTCCTGGCTGAAACGGGCTGGTCATCTCGTCACTCCTTCGCTACGCCCACGTAACGCTAGTCCCCTGATCAACGAGCGGCACCCCCGGAAGGTGCCGCCGCGGCGCTCACCTCGGGTTTCCCACGGCTAGGCTAGGTTGATCAGCATGACAAATTCGGACAACGACGCAGGCCGTAGCGAATCGTCCGACTCCCCCACGGGAGGGTCCGAACCTTCCTCGGCCGGTTATGAAGCGCCTCCGATCGAGCACACCCAGGGCACCGCGGCCGAGCAGCCGCAGAACTACCCGCCGGCATACAACCCGCCGCCGGTCTCGGGGTACGACCAGCCTCCGGCGTACACGCCGACCACCGGCTACCCGCCGCCCGGGGGTTTCGCGGCGCCGGACTATCCGCCGCCCGCCGGTTACCCGCCGCCCTACCCCGACGCCGGCCCGCCCGCGCCCTACCCGGGCCCCGGCTACGCCCCACCGGGATACCCGCCCCCGGATTTCGGTGGCCCGTCCTACCCGCCGCCGCCGTACGGCGCCGTACCCGGCGGATATCCGCCCGCCGGCGGGTGGACCGGGGCCGAGTTCGGTTACGGGCCGCCGCCCCCGCAGGGCACCAACACCATGGCGATCGGCTCCCTGGTGGCCTCGTGCGTCGGCCTGTTCTGTTGCCTGGGGTCCATCGTCGGGATCGTGCTCGGCATCGTGGCGATGGGCCAGATCAAGCAGACCCACCAGGACGGCAACGGGCTGGCGATCGCCGGCATCGTCGTCGGTGTGCTCACCCTTCTGATCAGCGGCATCGCCACCCTGGCCATCATCGGCTCGGGCTCCTGACCCGCGGGACCACTTAGCTCGGCGGCTGGAACCTCTCGCCCTTGCGCTGCATACCCGCGGCCCTGCCCTTGCCCGCGATCACCAGCGCCATCTTGCGGCTGGCCTCGTCGATCATCTCGTCGCCGAGCATCGCCGCTCCCCTGGCGCCGCCGGCCTTCGAGGTGTGCCACTCGTAGGCTTCCAGGATCAATTCGGCATGGTCGTAGGCCTCCTGACGGGGGCTGTAGATTTCGTTGCCCGCCTCGATCTGGTCGGGATGCAGCACCCACTTGCCGTCGTAGCCCAGCGCCGCCGAGCGGCCCGCGACCCGCCGGAACGCTTCGACGTCCCGCACCTTCAGATACGGGCCGTCGATGGCGGCGATGCCGTTGGCGCGTGCCGCCACCAGGATCCGCATCAACACGTGGTGATAGGCGTCGCCCTCGCCGTACCCTTCGGGCTGCTCCCCGACTTCCAGAGTCCGCATGTTCAGGCTCGCCATCAGATCAGCGGGACCGAGCACCAGGGCCTGGACCCGGGGTGCCGCGGCGATGAGGTCGACGTTCGTCAGCCCCTTGGCGTCCTCGATCTGGGCCTCGATACCGATGTGCCCCAATGGCAGATCGTGCGTGGCCTCCAGCTGGCCGAGCAGGAGATCGAGGGCGTACACGTGTGACACGTCGGTCACCTTGGGCAGCACCACGACGTCCAGCGCGGTCCCAGCCCTGGCGACCACCTCGATGATGTCGGCATGCGTCCACGGGGTGGTCCAGTCGTTGACGCGCACCCCGCGCAGCGCTCCGGACCACCCCGGCTCGGCCAGCGCCGCGGCAACCTGCTCGCGCGCCTGCGCCTTGGCCTCCGGGGCGACGGCGTCCTCAAGGTCGAGGAACACCTGATCGGCGGGAAGGGTCTTGGCCTTCTGGATCATCTTCGCGCTGCTGCCCGGCACGGACAGGCACGTCCGACGGGGTCGATACCGGTTTTCCACAACAACACTCTCTACCCTTTACAACCATGGCGTCGGTCAACAGGGTCTATGCGGCTCGTCTCGCGGGCATGGTCGTACTCGGACCCGACGGCGAATCCATCGGCCGTGTCCGTGACGTGGTCGTCGGCATCAGCGTCGTACGCCAACAACCCCGTGTGCTCGGCCTCGTCATCGAATTGCTCACCCGCAGAAGAATTTTCGTGCCGATCTTGCGCGTCACGGCCATCGAGCCGGGCGCGGTCACACTGTCGACGGGCAACGTCTCGCTGCGGCGCTTCTCCCAGCGGCCCGGTGAGGTGCTGGTGCTCGGGCAGGTGATCGAGACCCGGGTCCGCGTCGACGATCCGGACCTGCCGGAACTGGCCGGGGTGGACGTCGTGGTCGTCGACCTCGCCATCGAACAGACCCGCACCCGCGACTGGATGGTCACCAAGGTCGCGGTGCGCCAGCAGCGCCGGCTGGGCCGGCGGAGCAACGTCTACACCGTCGACTGGCAGAACGTGCAGGGCCTCACCCCGTCCGGTCTGGCGATGCCCGATCAGGGAGTGGCCCAGCTGCTGGAGCAGTTCGAGGGCCAGCGCGCCGTCGAGGTGGCCGACGCGATCCGGGAACTGCCCGCCAAGCGGCGCTACGAGGTGATCAATGCCTTCGACGACGAGCGCCTCGCCGATGTGCTGCAGGAACTGCCGGTGGACCAGCAGGTGGCCCTGCTCCGCCAACTCAAGACCGACCGGGCGGCCGACGTGCTCGAGGCGATGGACCCCGACGACGCCGCCGATCTGCTGGGCACGATGACGCCCGCCGACGCCGAACAGTTCCTGCGCCGGATGGATCCGGAGGACTCCGAGGACGTCCGCCGGCTGCTGAGCCACTCACCGAACACCGCGGGCGGTCTGATGACCTCCGAACCGGTGGCACTCGCCCCGGACACCACCGTCGCCGAGGCGCTGGCGCGGGTCCGCGACCCGGATCTGACCCCGGCGCTGGCGTCGTTGGTGTTCGTGGTGCGGCCGCCGACCGCCACCCCGACCGGACGCTACCTGGGGTGCGTGCACCTCCAGCGGCTGCTCCGCGAGCCGCCCGCCGCGCTGGTCAGCGGCATCATCGACACCGATCTGCCGACGCTGGGCCCGGAGGACTCGCTCGGCGCGGTGACCCGGTATTTCGCGGCCTACAACCTGGTGTGCGGCCCGGTGGTGGACGAGGAGAACCACCTGCTGGGGGCCGTGTCGGTCGACGACGTCCTGGACCATCTGCTGCCCGACGACTGGCGTGAACGAGAGGCCGAGCCCGTGATCGTGACCGCCGAGAAGGCCACATGAGCGACGCATCGTCGCGTCAGCGCCTGGACACCCCCAGGATCTCGCGGAGCCTGGCGCCCCGGCTGGACGTCGAGGCCGTGGGCCGGTTCAGCGAACGGATCGCCCGGTTCCTGGGCACCGGCCGCTATCTCGCGATCCAGACCATCGTCGTGATCGTGTGGATCCTGCTCAACCTCGGCGCGTTCGCCTGGCAATGGGACCCGTACCCGTTCATCCTCCTCAACCTGGCCTTCTCCACCCAGGCGGCTTATGCGGCGCCGCTGATCCTGCTCGCCCAGAACCGCCAGGAGAACCGCGACCGGGTCGCTCTGGAGGAGGATCGCCGACGCGCCGAACAGACCAAGGCCGACACCGAGTTCCTGGCCCGCGAGCTCGCGGCGCTGCGGTTGGCCGTCGGCGAGGTCGCCACCCGCGACTACCTGCGCCGCGAACTGGAGGAGATCCGCGAGCTGATCCAGGATCTGCACGCCCGCGCCGACGCCGGCAGACCCGAGAGCGGCAAACAAGACGCAGGTGAACGCAGGACCAAGAAATCCGGCTGAGACACTCACGCCCATTGCTGTAACACCAACGTTGCCCAATAGGTATGGTGACTTGATTCACAGGTGATCTGACAGCTAGGACGGTCGAGTGCACATAGGGGGAGGACCGGCCCTCACAGCGGCCCGGCGGCGCGCGGGGCAGTTCGTCCGGATGCCGGCATTCGGCGTCGCCGCGGTACTCACACCACTGGTGCTCGCCGGAGCCGTCGGCGCGTCTGCTCCCCAGGCGACCCAGCCCGGCCGCGACTCGGCGGTGATGCCACTGGCCGCGGTCGCCCCGTCGGCACCGGACCGTTCCGGCCCGTCGGTCGTCGCTGTCACCAAGACCCCGGCCCCGTTGCGCACCGTGGCCAACAGCTCGTCGGCTCCCCCGCCGCCACTGGTCGTCACTTCGCCTGGCACACTTCGCATTCCGTCGACGGCGCTGGCCGCCTACCGCAACGCCGAGACCATGATGGCGGCGGCCTACCCCGGCTGCGGGCTGAGCTGGAACTTGCTGGCCGGCATCGGGCGCATCGAGTCGATGCACGCCTACGGCGGCGCCACCGACGCCCGCGGCACCGCGGTGCGGCCGATTTACGGGCCCGCGCTGGACGGCACACTGCCCGGCAACGAGGTCATCGTGCAGAGCCGGTCGGCCGATCGCGTGATCTACGCCCGGGCCATGGGGCCGATGCAGTTCCTGCCCGGAACGTGGTCACGGTATGCCTCCGATGGTGACGGCGACGGTAAGGCCGACGTCCAGAATCTGTACGACGCCTCACTGGCCGCGGCCCGCTACCTGTGCAGCGGCAACATGAACCTGCGCAATCAGCCCGACGTCATCGCCGCGATCCTGCGCTACAACAACTCGATGGCCTACGCCCAGAACGTGCTGAGCTGGGCCGCGGCATACGCGACCGGCGTCGTTCCGGTCGACCTACCGCCGATCACCGGTGAGGTTCCCGAGCTGAGCACCGCGGCCACCACCAACAGCCACCTCGACCGGCGAGAGGGCATCGGCCCGGGCCTTCCGCTCAACGCGACCGGCCTGCCCGCCAACGATCCGCTGGCATTGATCCCCCTGATGAGCCGCACCGATGTGGCCAGCCAGATCAACCAGAACGTGCCGGGCTTCGTGCCGGGCCAAAGCCTCGGCCCGCTGCCCGGACCGGCGCCGCAGGCGTTGCCCGAACCGGTGGCCCCACCGCCGCCGGCATGGGTGCCGCCGTGGATTCAGCAGCCACAGCAGCGAGCGCCCGAGTGCGCGGTGTTCTGCATCAAAGACCTCCCGCCCGCGGCGCCCCCCGCACCCGCCCCGGCGCCCCCCGCACCCGCCCCGGCGCCCGCGGCTCCGTTCGGCCTGCCGCCCGCTCCGGCGGCGCCGCCGGCC
>NZ_JBTBFV010000011.1:0-133772 GCF_054786995.1 Mycobacterium sp. ZZG | reverse complement strand
GCCCGGCAACCGACTCCGCATCCAACAGCTCACGCTGATCCTCAGAATGCCCCTGCATCCATTAATCATCTCGAGAACCCAGCCACAAACCCCGCCACCACGCCGGATTAATTCAGCAGACTCCTAGTACTTCATCGTGCCGCGGTCCACCGCGATCTGCGAGCCCGAGATCGTGGCCGACGCGTCGCTGGCCAGCCAGGCCACCACCTCGGCGACCTCCTCGGCCGTCATGAACTCCTGCAGGCCCGGCTTGCCGTCGCGCGCCACCGGTTTGAACGGCATCGGGGCGAAGCTGTGCAGAAAGGTCGGGTACTTCGAGAAGATCTGCATCATCGCGTCCTTCTCGATCATCGGGGTGTCGATGGAGTACGGATGGATGGAGTTCACCCGGATACCGAACTCCCCGGCCTCCAGGGCCAGCGCGTTCGTCAGCGCCACCAGCCCGTGCTTGGACGCCGCGTAGTGCGCGTTGCCCGGGGTGGCCTTCAACCCGGCCGACGAACTGACGATGACAATCGAGCCGCCGTTGCCCGCCTCGATCATCGCCGGCACCGCGGCGCGGATGGTGCGCCAGGTGCCGTTGAGGTTGACGTCGACGACGGCGTCCCACTGCTCCGCCGACATCTCCCAGATGCGGCCCCAGCTCAACACCCCGGCGTTGGCCACCACGATGTCCAGCCGGCCGAACTGCTCGACGGCATCGGCGACCAGCTGCTGCTGGGCGGCCAGGTCACGGATGTCGACCTCACGGGCGAGCACCTTGCGACCGGTCGCCTCGACCAGACGCACGGTCTCGGCCAGGTCTTCCGCCGTCGGCATCGCATAGGTGACGGTCTCCGAGATCGGTTTACAGACGTCGATCGCGACGATGTCGGCGCCGTCGGTCGCCAACCGGACCGCGTGCGCGCGGCCCTGACCGCGCGCGGCTCCGGTGATCAGCGCGACGCGACCTTCGAGGGGTGCACCTGATGCCATGGGGATCAGGTTAACAGCAGAATTAGAACGTGTTCTAGAGTCCGGTGATCACAGGTCCGCGATGATCTGCCTGCGCTTGGCGGCGTACTCGTCGTCGGTGATCGAACCGGTGGCGCGCAACGTGTCCAGCTGCTGAAGGCGTTGCGCGACGGTTGGTTCCGCGGCCGGCGGAGCATAGGTCCCGCCCGCCGGAACCGGCGGCGGCACCTGGGCGGCGGCGTGCCGGACGATGGTTTGCACCTGCTGGCGCGCCGCGGGATTGGACCGTAGGTCGATCATGCTGTCCACGCCGATGCCGTGGGCCTTGAGCACCTGCAGGATCTCCATCAGCGCCTCGGTCTGGCCGGTCAGGTCGTAGGTCCGGTTGTCGTCGGCGATGCTGAAGGTCGCGGGCATCATCCCGCTCACCAGAGCGCTACGCTCCCAGTCGATCTGGTAGTCGTTCGTGGTGGGGTCCACCAGCACGGCGAGCTTGCGGCTCGTGATCATCGGTAGCCGGCTCACCGACGCGACGACCTGATCCTGCGTCGAGAACGGCGTGATGCCCGGTCCGGACACCTGCAGGTCGAGCTTGACCAGCGGCTGATCGTTGATCCGGGTGTTGGTCTCGTGGATGCCGACGACCTGGCCCAGGGCCAGCACGCCGGAGGCCTCCAGCGCCTGTTTCTTCGCCGCGGAGCGGATGCCGAGGTTGGTGATCACCAACGCGATCAGCACGTCGACGGCGGTGATCAGAAGACCGACCCAAAACATCCACTTCATCAGCGGGTCGCCGCTGGTCGCGAAGTAGATCACCAGGAAAATCGGACCGACGATGCCGCAGAGCAGCACGAAGAGCTGAACCTTCACATATCGCCAGAAAGTCGACATGCGGTGATTATGACCGCAGAACGGGTCAGGAGCCTGCGGTTACCTGCACAGGAGCCGCTGGGGCGGGCAGCACGGGGGCGCTGGGCGCCGGCGCATGGGCCACAAGCTGGTACAGCGGCATCGTCCACGGATCCATCGCGCTGGCCCGGCGGGCGTAGCTGGTGTGGACCGCGACCGCCGCCGGATTCATCTCGTCGTCGGCGTCGGGGTCGTAGTCGCACACCGCGTCACCGAGGTCGCACACGCTGATCGTCCGGGCTCCCATCGTGGGCGGCAGCGGCGCGGGCGCATGGGCGAGGATCGGCCAGTCCTGGGCCACACCCTTGCCCGCGCCCGGGACGGACACCACCGAGCCGATATTGACGGTCGGATCCTGCGGCAGCCGGTCGCCGTCGGCGACGAGCAGCGCGGCGGCAAGGTTCGGGCTGGCATCGAGAGAATGCAGATTGCGGTGCACCACCATGGCGCCCTGCGAGTAGCCGGCCAGCACCACCTGGGTGGACGGGCACTGCGCGACGAACGCCTGGTACTGCTGGCCCAGTGCGACCGTGCCGGTGTCGACGCTGCCGATGAAACCGGCCCAGTCCAGGATGCCGCCGTCTTCGGGCACCTCGGTGGCGGGATAGTTCACGGCCTCGGCGGTGATCGTCCGGCCGGTCTGCTGCACCAGCGAGGCGAAGTCGCGGTAGGACTTGTACACGACCCGCCCCATGCCCGCGTCGGCGGACAGGTCACCGGCGCGCTCGCCGGAACCGGCGGCGCCGATCCAGTGGACATCGGGACAGGCGGGCTGGGCGGATGCCGTACCGGCCGTCAGGCCCATGATGGCAGCGCCGCCGAGAACGGCGGCGCCCGCGACTGCGGCAATGCCAGAACTGCTCACTACGAACCTCTTCACTTCGAACCCGGCCGACCCCTCGACAGCCGTCGCACCATACATCGGACTTGTCGGCGGGGGCGTTACACGGCTTCCCCCACACAAAAGTGGCGCCCACCCGTTCGGGTGAGCGCCACTTTCGTTGGCTGAGCGTCAGATCACTTGATGATCTTGGTAACCCGGCCGGCGCCGACGGTACGGCCGCCCTCGCGGATCGCGAAGCGCAGGCCCTCGTCCATGGCGACGGGCTGGATCAGCTTGACGGAGATGTCGGTGTTGTCACCGGGCATCACCATCTCGGTGCCCTCGGGCAGGGTCACCACGCCGGTCACGTCCGTGGTCCGGAAGTAGAACTGCGGACGGTAGTTGTTGAAGAACGGCGTGTGGCGGCCGCCCTCGTCCTTGGACAGGATGTAGACGCTGCCCTCGAACTCGGTGTGCGGGGTGGTGGTGCCGGGCTTGACCACAACCTGGCCACGCTCGACGTCCTCGCGCTTGATGCCGCGCAGCAGCAGACCGACGTTGTCACCGGCCTGGCCCTGATCGAGCAGCTTGCGGAACATCTCGACACCGGTGACCGTGGTCTTGGTGGTGTCGGGACGGATGCCGACGATCTCGACTTCCTCGTTCACGTTGATGATGCCGCGCTCGACGCGACCGGTGACCACGGTGCCGCGGCCGGTGATCGTGAAGACGTCCTCGACGGGCATCAGGAACGGCTTCTCGGTCTCGCGGACCGGATCCGGGATCGACTCGTCGACGGCCTCCATGAGCTCCTCGACCGACTTGACCCACTTCTCGTCGCCCTCGAGCGCCTTGAGCGCCGAGACCTTGACGACCGGGGCTTCCTCGTCGAAGTCCTGGGCGGCCAGCAGCTCGCGGACCTCCATCTCGACGAGCTCGATGAGCTCCTCGTCGTCGACCATGTCGGCCTTGTTCAGAGCCACCAGGATGTAAGGCACGCCGACCTGGCGGGCCAGCAGCACGTGCTCGCGGGTCTGCGGCATCGGGCCGTCAGTGGCGGCGACCACCAGGATCGCGCCGTCCATCTGGGCGGCACCGGTGATCATGTTCTTGATGTAGTCAGCGTGACCGGGGGCGTCGACGTGTGCGTAGTGACGCTTGTCGGTCTGGTACTCCACGTGGGAGATGTTGATGGTGATACCGCGCTGACGCTCCTCGGGCGCATTGTCGATCTGGTCGAATGCGCGCGACTCGTTCAAATCGGGGTACTTGTCGTGCAGAACCTTGGTGATTGCTGCAGTCAGCGTGGTCTTGCCGTGGTCAACGTGACCGATGGTCCCGATGTTGACGTGCGGCTTCGTCCGCTCGAACTTCGCCTTCGCCACTTCTGTGTCCTCCTGGACTGTGTTGGTGCTTTGGTTAAAGCAGGTTGGTTTCTTCAGTTGTGGTCCGAAGACCCGGGCCAGATTACTGACCCGTGGCCTTCGCGATGATCTCCTTCGACACGTTCGCCGGAACCTCGGCGTACGAGTCGAACACCATGGAGTAGTTCGCCCGGCCCTGGGTCTTCGACCGAAGGTCGCCGACGTAGCCGAACATCTCCGAGAGGGGAACCTGTGCCTTGACGACACGGGCACCGCTCCGCTCCTCCATGGCCTGGATCTGACCACGGCGGGAGTTCAGGTCGCCGATCACGTCGCCCATGTAATCCTCGGGCGTGGTGACCTCGACGGCCATGATGGGCTCCAGGATGACGGGCTGCGCAGCCTGCGCGGCCTTCTTCAGCACCTGGGAGCCGGCCACCTTGAACGCCATTTCCGACGAGTCGACCTCGTGGAACGCGCCGTCAAGCAGGGTGACCTTCACGTTGACCAGCGGGTAGCCGGCGAGCACGCCGTACTGCATCGCGTCCTGCGCACCGGCATCCACCGACGGGATGTACTCGCGCGGGATGCGGCCACCGGTGACCTTGTTCTCGAACTCGTAGGTGGCACCGTCCTCGCCGCTGAACGGCTCGAGGTCGATGAGCACCTTCGCGAACTGACCGGAGCCACCCGTCTGCTTCTTGTGGGTGTACTCGACCTTCTCGACCTTGCGGCGGATGGTCTCGCGGTAGGCCACCTGCGGCTTGCCGACGTTGGCCTCGACCTTGAACTCGCGGCGCATGCGGTCGACCAGGATGTCCAGGTGGAGCTCGCCCATGCCGCCGATGACGGTCTGGCCGGTCTCCTGGTCCAGGTGCACCTTGAAGGTCGGGTCCTCTTCGGCGAGCTTCTGGATCGCGGTGCCCAGCTTCTCCTGGTCGCTCTTGGTCTTGGGCTCGATGGCGACCTCGATGACCGGATCCGGGAACGTCATCGACTCCAGCACGATCTGGTCGTTGGGGTCGCTCAACGTGTCACCGGTGGTGGTGTCCTTGAGCCCGATCACGGCGTAGATGTGACCGGCACTGGCCGTGTCCACCGGGTTTTCTTTGTTGGAGTGCATCTGGAACAGCTTGCCCAGCCGCTCCTTCTTGCCCTTGGTCGAGTTGACGACCTGCGAACCGGAGTCGACCTTGCCCGAGTACACGCGCACGTAGGTCAGCTTGCCGAAGAACGGGTGCGTGGCGACCTTGAAGGCCAGGCCGGAGAACGGCTCGTCGGCGGACGGCTTGCGCGAGATGATCTCGTCTTCCTTGCCCGGGACGTGGCCTTCGGCGGCCGGAACGTCCAGCGGGGTCGGAAGGTAGTCGATGACCGCGTCGAGCATGGGCTGCACGCCCTTGTTCTTGAACGCGGAACCGCACAGCACCGGGTAGCCCTGGCTCGTCACAGTCAGCTTGCGCAGACCGCCCTTGATCTCCTCGACCGTGAGCTCTTCGCCACCCAGGTACTTCTCCATGAGGTCGTCGTCGGTCTCGGCGATGGCCTCGATCATCGCGGTGCGGTATTCCTCGGCCTTCTCCTGAAGGTCGGCGGGGATGTCGACGACGTCGTACTTCTCGCCGAGCTTGGTCTCGCCGCGCCACACCTTGGCCTTCATCTCGACCAGGTCGACGACGCCCTCGAAGTCACCCTCGGAGCCGATCGGCAGCTGGATCGGGACGACGTTCGCGCCGAGGCGGTCCTTCATCGTCTGCACCGAGAAGTAGAAGTCGGCGCCCAGCTTGTCCATCTTGTTGACGAAGCAGATGCGCGGCACGTCGTACTTGTCGGCCTGACGCCAGACCTGCTCGGACTGCGGCTCGACACCCTCCTTGCCGTCGAACACCGCGACCGCGCCGTCGAGGACGCGCAGCGAGCGCTCCACCTCGACGGTGAAGTCGACGTGGCCGGGGGTGTCGATGATGTTGATCTGGTTGTCGTTCCAGAAGCAGGTGGTGGCAGCCGAGGTGATGGTGATACCCCGCTCCTGCTCCTGCTCCATCCAGTCCATGGTGGCGGCACCGTCGTGCACCTCACCGATCTTGTAGGAGATACCGGTGTAGAAGAGGATGCGTTCGGTCGTCGTCGTCTTGCCGGCATCGATGTGCGCCATGATGCCGATATTGCGGACCTTGGTGAGGTCGGTGAGCACGTCCTGTGCCACGGAAGTCTTCTCTCTCGCTTGATCGTTGCTGTTGTCAGCTGTGGTTACTCACGCCCGCGAGCAGTGCCCGCGGGCGTGCGATCACCAGCGGTAGTGCGCGAAGGCGCGGTTGGCCTCAGCCATCTTGTGGGTGTCCTCGCGCCGCTTGACGGCGGCACCCAGGCCATTGCTGGCATCGAGGATCTCGTTGGCCAGGCGCTCGACCATGGTCTTCTCGCGACGCTGCTTGGAGAAGCTGACCAGCCACCGCAGGGCCAGGGTCACCGAGCGGTCCGGGCGGACCTCGACGGGCACCTGGTAGGTGGCGCCACCGACACGGCGGCTACGCACCTCAAGCGCCGGCTTGACGTTGTCCATGGCCCGCTTCAGCGTGACCACGGGGTCGGTGCCGGTCTTCTCGCGAGCCTGTTCGAGCGCACCATAAACAATGCGTTCGGCCAGCGATTTCTTCCCGTCCAGCAGAACTTTGTTGACCAGCTGAGTGACCAGCTGCGACCCGTAGACCGGGTCGTTGACCAACGGACGCTTGGGCGCGGGTCCCTTGCGCGGCATCAGCTCTTCTCCTTCTTCGCGCCGTAGCGGCTGCGGGCTTGCTTACGGTTCTTGACGCCCTGGGTGTCCAACGACCCGCGGATGATCTTGTACCGCACGCCCGGGAGGTCCTTCACACGGCCACCGCGCACCAGCACCATCGAGTGCTCCTGCAGGTTGTGGCCCTCGCCGGGGATGTATGCGGTGACCTCGACCGCGCTGGTCAGGCGCACGCGCGCGACCTTGCGAAGTGCCGAGTTCGGCTTCTTCGGGGTCGTGGTGTACACGCGGGTGCACACGCCGCGGCGCTGCGGGCTGCCCTTGAGGGCCGCGGTCTTCACCTTGGCGATCTTGTCGCGGCGACCCTTACGGACCAGCTGGTTGATGGTTGGCATGTACCGGCTTTCTCTGTTCCTCGTCGTTCTGACGTGCGTGCTTGGTTCGTCTTAAGTTCTCTGTACTGCAGTTATGCCCGCGCGGGTTACCCCGCGTCCGGGCGTGTCGCATGCGGCCGCCGCGGACTGCTGGACAGTTTCACGGCACCCCGCGAGAGCGAGACATGCGAATTCGCCCGGCGTACAGGCATGCTGAGCCGTATCAGCCAGGCACGAACGTCCACAATACCAGGGCCGCATACCTCAACAAAACCCGCTGACCTGCGAATCTGCGATCGTTACTGCTCAGCGCAGCTGCATACCCGCGGCCAGCCGGGCCACCATGTCGGTGAACACGGCGTCGGTGTCGATGCCCGCCATCACCCCGGTCATCTCGAGCAGGACGAACCCGTGCATCGCCGACCAGAACTCCAGCGCGGCGTGGAACGCGGCGTCGCTCTCCAGCCCGAACGTGGCCAGCACCTCGATGACGGGCGCCGCCGCGGCCCTGGTCGCCTCGGTGAACTCGGGGTCGTCGCCCCCGAGCGGCATCCGGGTGAACGCCGAGTACCGGCCCGGGTGGTGGTGGGCGTAGCTGCGGTATGCGCTGGCCATCACCATCACCGCGTCGTCGGGGGTACGGCCCTGCCCGACGGTGTTGAGCATCTCGATGATGTCGCCGACCACCCGCATGCGCACCGTGCGGCGCAGGTCGTCGAGGCTGTGCACGTGGTTGTACAGCGACGGCCCCTTGGTACCGAGCTGATTGGCCAGGGCGTTGATGGTCAGCGCATCCCAGCCCTCGCGGTCCAGAAAGGTCAGGGCGGCGTTGACGATGGTGTCGCGACTGAGCTTGGCGGATCGCGGCGGCCGAGCTGCCATGCCACTCCCCCTCGCGTCGGTCTGTCGGCCGGGATCAGCCGGGCCAGCGAGCAACTCTAGTTCACCCGCTGTTGGCTGAGCTGCGCCAGTTGTTCGATCACCCCGCACAGATCGGGCATGGTGGTGGCGTTCATGGTCTGGATCGACCAGGTGATCACGTCGGCACCCTTGGCCACGTAGATGCTGCATGCGGTGTCGTCGAAGGCCTTGAACCCCTTGTTGCCGTCGACGGTCATCTCGGTCAGGGTGCGGCCGGCGCGCTCTTCGAGTTCCCGCTCGGTGTTCATGTCGCTGCCGCGGTACCACCAGGTGGAGATGCCCATGCCGGCGCCGACGCCGTCGGCCATCGTGTCCTCCTGCCAGAAGCAGCCGGCGTCACTGACCACCGCAGGGACGTAGAGGTTGGGGCCGGCCGCGGCGGCGATGTCGCCGTCGGTGATGCCGTTGCAATCCACGCTCTCGAAGCCCGCACCGCCCGTCGGCACAGCCGGCCCGTCCGCGCCGTCGTGTTCGGGCCCGCCGCATCCGGCCAGCAGCACGCCGATCGCCAGGCCCGCGCAGAGGCGGGCGGTGATGCGAATGCTCACGTCACATGTCCGAGCGCAGTGTCGCCGACAGCAGTTTCTCGGCGTCGATGCACGGATCGCCGGTGGTTTGCCCCCGGTACTGCACCCACCAGCTCAGCACTCCCGAGCCCGCCGCAGCCGTGGCCGAGCAGGCGGCCCCGGTGGTGTCGCGGCGCGCGGCGAAGGCTTTGTGCCGCTCGACCACGACGTCGGTGACGGCGGCGCCGCGGGCGGCGGCCAGGTCGCGTTCGCGTTGCAGGTTCCCGGCGTCGAACCAGGAGAACGTCACGTCGACGGTCGCCGTCCCAGCCCCGCGGCGGGAGAGGATGTACTGGCACACCGCCCCGCTGTAGGGCCGGGTGATCGCGTCGGCGCCGAGCATGGCCGCGACGGTGGTGTCGTCGAGCAGGCCGCAGCGGTTCTCGAGGTAGCCGTAGCTCCGGTCGGCGTCCACGGCGACGACGTCGGGACGCTGCGCCGTGCCGGTCACGGTCTGCGCACAGCCCGCAACCGTCGCCGTCGTGGCGAGCGCCACGGCGAGGGACCGTCCGACACCACCAATCACCCGGAGCATCGCAGCTCACGGTACCTGTCTTGGTGAACCCCGACAGTGCGAGCGCGCGACGTCGTAGGCTGCCGGTGTGACTTCATCGGTTGGTGGGCGTCTGTGCACGGTGAGCGGACTTGTGGTGATGGCTGCACTGGCCTCGGTGAATCCGGCGGCGCACGCCAAGAACGGCGATACGCACATCACCGGGATCGGCATCGAGCAGACCATCGACTGCAATCAAGCCACGCTGATCGTTTTGGGCAACAACAACCGGATCAACGCGCTCGGAACCTGCTGGGCGGTGACGGTCCAGGGTTCGTCGAACGTGGTGATCGCCGACAACGTGATCAACGACATCACGGTGTACGGCTGGGATCAGACGGTGTTCTACAAGAACGGCGAGCCGGTCCTGTGGGACCGCGGCCGCGAATTGGGGATGACAAACCGCATCGATCGGGTACCCGCCTAGGCATGCTGCTTCGTCGCCTGCCACTTCTCGGACTTGCCGGCGCCGCGACCTTCGCGGTGGTACTCACCGGATGCGGATCCACCAGTGACGACACCAATAGGCCGACGGCGACGGCCGGAACGTCGGGGGCGCAGGTCGAGATCGGCAACACCATCAACTACGGGTCGTTCGGCACCACCGCGGAGATCGACTGCGCCGACGGCAAGTCACTGAATGTCGGAGGTTCCAACAACACGTTGACGGTGGTCGGCACGTGCGCGAACGTCAACATCGGCGGCGCCGACAACAAGATCTCCATCGACCGCGTGGACACCGAGCTGTCCGTGGTCGGGCTGAACAACACAGTCACCTATCGCGACGGCGATCCCAAGGTCAACGACACCGGCAGCAACAACAGCATCACCAAGGGCTGACCGCTCCTACGCCTTCTGGCCGTGCCGGCCGGCGCCGGACGCGAACCGGGCCGCGCCCTCCAGCGATTCGGACGCCACCCGCGACAGACTGCCGAACTCGACGTCCATCGCTTCGGCCTCCGACATGCCCCACTGGCTCAGCACCGACATCCGGTCCGACCGCAGGCACTGCTGCGGCAGGGCGGCCAGCTCGGCGGCCAGTTCCTCGGCCCGGTGCCGCGCTTGCCCTTTCGGCACCACCCGGTTGGCCAGGCCGATGGCGAAGGCCTCGTCGGCATCGACCGCGCGGCCGGTCAGGATCAGGTCCATCGCTCGGCTGTGCCCGATCAGCCGCGGTAGTCGCACGGTGCCGCCGTCGATCAACGGGACGCCCCAGCGACGGCAGAACACCCCCATCACGGCGTCCTGCTCGACCACCCGCATGTCGCACCACAGCGCCAGTTCCAGCCCGCCGGCGACGGCGTATCCGCTGATCGCGGCGATCACCGGTTTGGACAGCACCATCCGGCTCGGCCCCATCGGCCCCGGTCCGGTGCGGTGCACCGGATTCGACTGCGGCGTGCCCATCGCCTTGAGATCGGCTCCGGCACAGAAGGTTCCGTTGTCGCCCCAGAGCACGGCGACGGCGGCCGACTCGTCCTTGTCGAACTCCTCGAACGCGGCGTGCAGCTCCAGCGCCGTCGGGCCGTCGACGGCGTTGCGCGCGCGGGGGCGGTCCAGCACCACCGTCGTCACCGCGCCGTTCTTCTCCACCCTCACACTCATCGGGCCTCCGTCAGTTCCACACCGTCGCGCCGCGAGACCATCTCGGCGGCGAAGTCTTCGTACGCGGCGCGCAGCGGCGCGCCGGGCCAGTCGGCGGGCAGTAGTGCGTCGGGCAGCACCGGATCGGTCAGCAGGTGACGCACGATGGCCGCCGCGACCACGAACCGTTGTGGAACGTCTCGCGCGGCGGCCATCCGGGCGAGAAGTTCCCGTCCGCGCGCCGCCCAGCCGGCCAGATCCCACAGTTGGGCGGCCAGCGCCACCGGGTCACCGTCGCGGGCCCGCAGCACACGCACCCGTGCGGTGATGTCGGCGCCGAGGTCGAGATCGACGTTCGCCGGGCGCATCCAGACACCCTCCCGCAGCTCACCGAAACGCCTGTCCTGCAAAGAGTTCCGCAACTGGGCCCGGGTCCTGGCGTCCGTGCCGACACTGGTGATGATCAGAGTGGTCCAGCTACCGTCCCAGTCGTGCCGCCGCGGGGTGATCGCGTCGTCCTGTCGGCGCTGGCGGGCCAGCAGCCGGTCCGAGAGCCGGTAGCCGTCCTGCGACCGCACCAGGTCTCCGGCGCCGACCATGCGCGTCAGGGCCACCCGCACCGTCGACTCCCGGATCCCGAAATCGCTGGTGAGCCGGATCAATTCGGCGGCGGTCGCCCACGCCGGGTGGGCGCCGAGCAGCACGCTCAGCACCACCGAGCGGGCCGTCATCCGCATCGGTCACACCCCGGAGGTGGTACGGCCGTGGTCACCGAACGGTTCGTCTCGTTGACGCACCGCCTCACGGAAGCCGTGTTCGCGGGCCTGCGCGACGAAATCGTGCCCCTCCGGCGTGTGGCGGGCGATACCGTCGAACACCGTCGAGATCATCGCGCTGTTGGCGACGCCCTGGTTGTACAGCGCGCTGTTCATCGCGAGCTTGACCATGATCAGCTGGTTGACCGGCACGGCGGCGATCCGTTCGACCAGTCGCTCGGTGCGGTCGTCGAGGTCGGCCGGGTCGGGGGCCTCCACGGCCAGGCCCCACTCGGCGGCCTGTGCGCCGGTGAGGCAATCCCCGGTCAGCAGAAGACGTTTGGCGCGTTGATCGCCCAGCCGGTGGGCCCACATGCCCGCCGCGGGCACACCCCACACCCGGGTGGGCGGATAGCCGATCTTGGCGTCCGCGGCGGCGATCACCTGATCGGCGTGCAGCGCGATGTCGGTGCCGCCGGCCACGCAGTAGCCGTGGATCTTCACCACGGTCGGCTTGTCGCACCGCATCAGGCTGGAGAAGCCGCGCACGAAACGGCTCATCATCTGATAGTCGACCATCGGATCCCACGGCCGATCGGGCAGATGGTTGATCGCCTGGGTCCTGCCGGACAACACGGTGTCGCGGTAGGGGCTGCCGCCACCCGCCGACGAGGATCCCTCGGCGTATGCCGACAGGTCGAAACCCGCACAGAAGCCTTCCCCGCGGCCGGATACCAGGATCACGTGGACGTCCGGGTCGAGGTCGGCGCGTTCGACGAGCGCCGAGAGCTCCAGGGGCGTGTCGGCGATGATCGCGTTGCCCTTCTCGGGGCGGTTGAAGGTGATACGGGCGACTCGGTCGGTGACCTCGTAGGTCATCGTCTTCAGGTTGTCGAAGTCGACGGGCCTGATCGCGTGGGTCATCAGGTTTTGACCATTGTCGGGTTGAGGTCCTCTAGCTGGGTATCTGGCATGTCTTTCATGTTACGTTTTTTCGACAGTCGCACAACAGCCGTAACAGCCATTTCGGGCCGATTCCCGAGGACGAATTTAGCTCGCGCGGGTGGAGAAATCGCGCGGCGGGCCCGACGATCCTGACGGACATGAAATATGACGAGTTCATCTCCAGAGTGGCCTCCAGTGTCGGTGTCAGCCAATCAGAAGCTGAGACACTCACCCGCGCGGTGCTGGCTACACTTGCCGAACGCATCACCGGCGGCGAGGCCCGCGACCTCGCCGCCCAGTTGCCTGTTCCGCTCCAGAACCCATTGCTGCCCGCGAAGGAAGAAGCCGAGGCCTTCGGTTTCGTCGAGTTCGTTCGCCGCGTCGCCGGCCGTAGTGGGACCGACGTCAATACGGCCGAGTTGGCTGTCGACGCGGTCTTCGATACCCTGCGCGATGCCGTCACACCGGGTGAGTTCAACGACGTCCTCAGTCAACTGCCTGACGACTTCAAGAGAGTGGGCATCCCGCCGCGGTAGGTGGCCACGACCGCGTCATGCCTTGACCAGAGCACGCTCGATGATCGGCGCCAAGTCCAGGCCGATGGGCAGCGTGCCGAAGGCGCCACCCCACTGACCACCGAGCCTGCTGGCCAGGAACGCCTCGGCGACCGCGGGATGGCCGTGGCGCGCCAGCAGCGACCCCTGCAGTGCCAGCGAGATGTCCTCCGCGACTTGGCGGGCGCGGTACTGGATGGTCTCGGGATCGCCGAGCTGGGGCCGCAGACGTTCGACGTGGGCGTCCAGGCGGGCGTCGTGCCCCTTGGTGGTGGCGAGCTCGTCGAACAGCACGTCGACGCACTCCGGCCGGGTGGCCATGGCGCGCAACGTGTCCAGCGCGCTGACGTTGCCCGAGCCCTCCCAGATGCCCATCAGCGGCGCCTCCCGGTACAGCCGCGGCATCCCCGAGTCCTCGACATAGCCGTTGCCGCCCAGACACTCCATCGCCTCGGCGGCATGCGGCGTGGCTCGCTTGCACACCCAATACTTGGCGGCCGCCAATCCGATTCTGCGGAGCAGGGTTTCGCGTTCGTCGCCGCGGACGGCGCGGTCGGTGGCGCCGGCCATCCGCATCGCCAGCATGGTCGCGGCCTCCGCCTCGACCGCGAGGTCGGCGAGCACGTTGCGCATCAGCGGCTGGTCGATCAGGTACGCGCCGAACGCCTTGCGGTGCTGGGCATGGTGGGCCGCGCGCATCAGCCCGTTGCGCATGCTCGTCGCGCTGCCCAGCGTGCAGTCCAGCCGGGTCAGGTTGACCATCTCGATGATGGTCGGCACCCCGCGGCCCTCCTCCCCGACCAGCCACGCCGTCGCCCCGTCATACTCCACCTCGCTGGACGCGTTGGCGTGGTTGCCCAGCTTGTCCTTGAGGCGCTGCAGGAACATCCGGTTGCGGGAGCCGTCGGGCAGGATCCGCGGCAGGAAGAAGCAGCTCAGCCCGCCTGATTTCCCGTCGCTTCGCTCGCCCCGGCCGGGCGTCTGGGCGAGCACCAGGAAGAGGTCGCACATCGGCGCGGACGTGAACCACTTGTGCCCGGTCAGCCGGTAGGTGCCGTCGCCTGTGGGGACAGCCTGCGTGGTGCCGGCCCGGACGTCGGAGCCGCCCTGCTTCTCGGTCATCGACATCCCCGCGGTGAGGCCGGGCTTGGTCGCCGGCACGGCGAGTTCGGGGTCGTAGATTCGGCTGGTCAGCAGCGGCTCGTAGAGCGCCGCCAGTTCCGGATTGTGGCGCAGGGCCGGGACGACGGCGTAGGTCATCGAGATCGGGCAGACGTGTCCAGCCTCCGGCGTCCACACCGACATCTTGGCGGCGCGCACCACGTGCGCACCCGGTCGGTCGTCGGCCCACGGTGCCGCGTGCAGACCGTGCCCGATGGCGACGCTCATCAGTTCGTGGTAGGCGGGGTCGTACTCGACCTCGTCGACGCGATGGCCGACGCGGTCATGGGTGTGCAGGACAGGACGGTTGCGGTCGGCGAGTTCGCCCCAGCGCTGGGCTTTGCGGCCGCCGGCCACTGCGCCCAGTTCGTGGACCTCGTCGACGCCCCAATCCCCGCCTTCGCGGATCAGCGCCTCGGCGAGGACAGGGGACGCGGCCGGGTTGAAGTCCTCCAGCAGGGGGACCTGATTGGCGACGACGTGCGTGCCCGCGGAGGTGCACAGCGTTGGAGCAGTAGGCATGCACACACTGTTACATTTTCTCGACGGCTGCACAAGAACATGTAACGTCGCCCTGATGGCCGGCGGGCCGACGTTAAGCTGCCCGAGTGGACGACCGCACGTCCGCGGTATCGGGCAGAGACGTCGGGCGCCTTCTGCTGCGCTGCGAGGACCGTCCCGGCCTGGTCGCCGCTGTCAGCGGGTTCCTCGCCGGTCGTGGCGCCAACATCATTTCCCTCGACCAGCACTCGACGGCGCAGTCCGGCGGGATTTTCATGCAGCGCACGATCTTCCATCTGGCGGGTCTGACGGCGGTGCGAGACGCGCTGGAACGATCCTTCGCAGAGCACGTGGCCGACGAATTCGGCATGGACTTCCGCCTCACGGAGGCGGCGAAGCCCAAACGCGTCGTGATCATGGCCTCGCGCGAGGACCACTGCGTGCTCGATCTGCTGTGGCGAAACCGCCGCGGTGAGCTCGACATGTCGGTGGTGATGGTGATCGCCAACCATCCCGACCTCGCCGACGACGTGCGCCCTTTCGGCGTGCCGTTCATCCACATCCCGGCGCACAGGGGGATTCGCGCAGAGGCCGAGCAGCGCCAGTTGGACCTGCTGCGCGGCAACGCCGACCTCGTGGTGCTCGCCCGCTACATGCAGATCCTGAGCCCGCGCTTCATCGAGGAGGTCGGGTGTCCGCTGATCAACATCCACCACTCGTTCCTGCCGGCGTTCATCAGCGCCGCACCGTACCACCGTGCGAAGGAACGCGGCGTGAAACTCGTCGGCGCCACCGCCCACTACGTGACGGACGACCTCGACGAGGGCCCGATCATCGAGCAGGACGTGGTGCGCGTCGACCACCGCCACGACGTCACCGATCTGGCGCGTCTCGGCGCCGACGTGGAACGGGCGGTGCTGTCACGTGCGGTGCTGTGGCATTGCCAGGATCGCATCATCCGCTTCGGCAACCAGACCATCGTCTTCTGAAGACCTGCGATTCTGCCGGCGCCGCTCGTACCAGCCGAGCAGGGTGATCACCGCCGCGGCCAGCGCCCAGCCGAGCAGCAGGTCGATCACGTAGTGCTCGGCGCTGTAGACGAGGGCGAACGCCATGATCAGCGGATACGCCACCAGCAGCGGGCGCCAGCCGCGCTGCACCCGGTTCCACAGGAACGCCGCGAGCGCCGCCGACATCCCGGCGTGCAGCGAGGGGATGGCCGCGACCAGGTTGACGCTCGCCTGCCCCTGATCGAGCAGCGCCGTGGCCGAGTGGAGGTTCAGCTTGCCCCAGCCACGGCCGACGATGCGTTCCACCCAGTCGTGGGCGCCGTCCTGACTGAACTGCATCGAACCGAGCACCCCGCCGTCGGGGACACCGCGGGCGGAACCGAACATGCACCGCGGACCGGACGGGCCGCCCTGGACGTCATCCGGTGTGCAGCGCGCCGCCGCCCACGGCGGCGCGGCGGGCAGCAGGACGTAGACGATCAGCGCCGCGAAGTTCAGGCCGACGAACAACCGTACGAACGCCTTCCATTCCTCGCGGTCGCGCAGCCACAGGATCCCCGCGATCACGTACGGGAGGATGAAGAACGACATGTAGACGCTGCTGATCACCACCTCCCACCACGGCGGGTACGGCAGCTTCAAGCGCTCCTGCAGCCATACGGTCGGCATGTTGCCGAAGAACATCCAACGGTCTGCGTCGGCCTGCCAGTGCCACAGTGTGGGCCGGCCGACGAGCGTGGCGGCACCCCTGCTGAGGTCGTAAGCAATCAGCACCAGCGCGAACGGCAGCCAGTCCCGCACGACGTAGAAGACCCGCCTACCCTGGCCGATGCTCGCGGCAGCAAGTCCGGTGCAGATATAGAGCAACAACAGTTCTCGGTTGAACGCGAACCCGTCGGTGACGGTGCGCCACACCACGACCGTCGCCCACACCCCGACGGTGACCCATCGGACGATCCGCAGCCTGCGGCCACGCCGGTCGACCGGCGGTTCGGTGGTGACCTCAGACGTCAGCGCAATCGACGGCTGATCGTCAATCGCGGACACGGAGGCCTTTCGACAGGGCGCGCCGGGTTCCCGGCGCTTCCCTATTTAACCGCCTCGCCACCAGGTGTTGGATAACCGTTCAGCGACAAAGCGGGTGGCAGGGCCTCTAGAGGTGTTCGCGGAGGAAAGCGATGTCGTCTTTGCGGCCCTCGTCGGAGGTCTCGCAGATGACCGGCGCACCGGCTGCCTTGACCACGGCGACCAGCAGTTGGGGGTCGATCTGGCCCGAGCCGAAGTTCGCGTGCCGGTCGGCGCCGGAACCGGCCGCATCGCGGGAGTCGTTGCAGTGCACCAGGTCGATGCGGCCGGTGATTCCCTTGATGCGTTCCACGGCGTCGACCAGCGCTTCGCCGGCCGCCCAGGCGTGGCAGGTGTCCAGGCAGAACCCGATGCCGGTGTCGCCGATGCGGTCCCATAGCCGGGCGATGGTGTCGAAGTGCCGCGCCATGGCGTGGTCGCCACCGGCGGTGTTCTCCAGATAGACCGGCACGTCGGTGTCCAGATGATCGAGCGCCTTGACCCAGCGCTCGAAGCCGGCCTCCATGTCGTTGTCGTCGGCGTGGCCACCGTGCACGATCACCGCGGTGGCGCCGACGTCGGCGGCCGCATCGCACGTGTCCTGCAAGATCTTGCGCGACGGGATGCGCACCCGGTTGTTGGCCGACGCGACGTTGATCAGATACGGCGCGTGCACATAGACCGGGATCGGCGAGGCCTTGAGCGCCTCGGCGTCCTCGCGGGGTTTGGGCTTCTTCCAGCTCTGCGGATTCCCGAGGAAGAACTGCACGACATCGGCGCCGTCGGACTGCGCCGCGGCCAGGGGGTCGTCTCCGTGGACATGCGAACCTATGAGCACGTCGCCGAGTCTAGTGACGGGCGCCGACGGACCGGCCTCATGTCTGCGCTGCGAGCAGGAAGCCCAGGTATGCCAGGTAGGCCCCCACCATGCCGCCGCCTTCCGCCCGGCTCACCCTGCGGCCCGACAGGAAGATCGGAATGCAGATCAGCGCGACCGCGACCATGATCGGGATGTCGATGTCGACCAGGCTGGAGGGCAGCCACAGGCCCTCGGCGGGCACCAGACACGTCACGCCGAGGATCAGCAGGATGTTGTAGATGCTGCTCCCGATGAGGTTGCCGATCGCTATGTCGCGGTCGACGCGCACTATCGTCACGACGGTGGTCACCAGCTCGGGCGCCGAGGTTCCGATGGCCACCACGGTGAGTCCGATCAGCGCGTCCGAGACGCCGAACTGCCGGGCCATCCCGACCGCTCCGTCGACGAGCCAGTCGGCGCCGATCACGACGACGACGATGCCGCCGATCGTCATACCGACGTGGGTCATGGTCCGGCGCCGGACGTCGGTGACCGTCGCCTGGACCGGCTCCGTCCCGAACTCGGCGGCAAACTCCTCGGCGATGGCCCGCGATTCGCGCCTCGCTGACCAGATCACCGCGGCGGTGTAGCCGACGGCGGCGGTCACCAGGATGGCGCCGTCGAGCCGGGAGAGCCGGCCGTCGGCGGCCAGCGCCCACAACAGCAACGCCGCCGCGGCCATCATCGGCAGCTCGAACCGGTTCGTGCGCATCTGAAGACTCAGCGGGACCAACAGCGCGCTCAGGCCGAGTATGAGCAGGATGTTGACGACGTTGGTGCCGGCGATGTTGCCGACCGCCAGCGCACCGTTGCCTCCACCGGCCGACACCACGCCAACGGCAAGCTCGGGCATGCTGGTGCCGATCGAGACCACGGTCAGCCCGATGATGATGGGGCTGATGCCCAGCCGGGCCGCGACCACGGCGCCGCCCCGGACCATGATCTCCGCGCCGGCGATCAGCACCGCCAGTCCGATCAGGAACCACAGCGCATCGACCAGCATTCCGGAAGATTACTCGCCGCAGCCCGGTACCTGCCGCGGACCGTTTACCTGCCGCAGCCCGGTCACACCTACCGTGCCCGCGCACGAAAAAGCCCCCACCCCGGCGGGGTGAGGGCTCTTTCGTCGACTTACCGGTAGTCCGAGTAGCCGTAGTCGTCCAGCGGCACCGCAGCGCCGGTGGCCTGACCGAAGTCCGGGCTGTAGTACTGATCCTCGTAGGACGGGATCGTGTACGCCGCGGCCCGGGCCTCCTCGGTCGGCTGAACCTGGATGTTGCGGTACCGGTTGATGCCGGTACCGGCCGGGATCAGCTTGCCGATGATCACGTTCTCCTTCAGACCCTGCAGCTTGTCGCTGCGGCAGTTGATCGCCGCATCGGTCAGCACACGGGTGGTCTCCTGGAACGACGCCGCCGACAGCCACGAGTCGGTGGCCAGCGACGCCTTGGTGATACCCATCAGCACCGGACGACCGGCCGCGGGCTCGCCGCCCTCGGCGACCACCCGACGGTTCTCGGTCTCGAACTCGCCACGTTCGGTCAGCGAACCGGGCAGGAACTCCGTCGAGCCCGAGTCGATGATCGTGACGCGGCGCAGCATCTGCCGGACGATGACCTCGATGTGCTTGTCGTGGATCGACACACCCTGGGCGCGGTACACCTCCTGGACCTCCTTGACGAGGTGGATCTGCACCTCGCGCGGGCCTTGGACGCGGAGCACCTCGTGCGGGTCGGCCGAGCCTTCCAGCAGCTGCTGGCCGACCTCGACGTGGTCGCCGTCGGTCAGCAGACGCTCGGAGCCGTCGTCGTGCTTGAACACCTTCAGGCGCTGACGACGCGAGAGCTTGTCGTACACGACCTCCTCGCCCCCGTCGTCGGGAACGATGGTGATCTTGTAGAACTTGTCGCTCTCCTCCAGGCGCACGCGGCCGGAGACGTCGGCGATCGGAGCCCGGTTGCGCGGGATACGCGCCTCGAACAGCTCCTGCACGCGGGGCAGACCACCCACGATGTCGGCACCGCCGGTGACGCCACCCTGGTGGAAGGTACGCATGGTCAGCTGCGTGCCGGGCTCACCGATCGACTGCGCGGCCACGATGCCGACAGCCTCACCGATGTCGACCAGCTTGCCGGTCGCCATCGAACGGCCGTAGCACATCGCGCACACACCGGTGCCGGTGCCGCAGGTCAGCACGGAGCGGACCTTGACCTCGGTGATACCGGCGGCCAGCAGCGCATCGATGGCCGGGTCACCGAGGTCGTGCCCACGCTCGACGACGACGTTGCCGTCGGCGTCGACCGCATCGGTGGCCAGCGTCCGCGCGTACGCGGAGGTCTCGATGTGCTGATCGCGCACCAGCGAGTCGCCCTGCAGCTCGGCCAGCGTGACGGTGATGCCGCGCTCGGTCTCGCAGTCGATCTCGCGGACGATGACGTCCTGCGACACGTCGACCAGACGACGGGTCAGGTAGCCCGAGTCGGCGGTACGAAGCGCGGTGTCCGCCAGACCCTTACGGGCGCCGTGGGTGTTGATGAAGTACTCCAGCACCGTCAGGCCCTCGCGGAACGAGGACTTGATCGGACGCGGGATGAACTCACCCTTCGGGTTGGTCACCAGACCCTTCATGCCGGCCAGCGTCCGCGTCTGGGTGAAGTTACCCGTGGCACCCGAATCCACGATCGTGATGATCGGGTTGTCCTTCGGGTAGTGCGCCCGCAGCGCCTGACCGACCTCTTCGGTCGCGTCCTGCCAGATCTTCACCAACGCTTCGTTGCGCTCGTCGTGGTTGAGCTTGCCGCGCTGGTACTGCTTCTCGATGCCGTCGGCCTCGGCCTCGTAGCGCTCGAGGATCTCCTGCTTCTCCGGCGGCACCAGCACGTCGGCCATCGACACGGTGACACCCGAACGGGTGGCCCAGTAGAAGCCGGCATCCTTGAGCTTGTCCACGGTCTGCGCGACCACGATCATCGGGTAGCGCTCGGCCAGATCGTTGATGATCCGCGCCTGCACCTTCTTGTGCATCTGCTCGTTGACGAACGGATAGCCCCGTGGCATCAGCTCGTTGAACAGCACACGGCCCAGCGTGGTGTCGGCGGTCCAGGCGTCGCCCGGGTTCCAGCCGTCCGGGAACCGCTCGGCCTCGACGTCGGCCGGCGGGCGCAGCTGCGTCAGCCGCACCCGGATCTTGGCCCGCACACTCAGCGCGCCACGGTCCATCGCCATGATGGCCTCGGCCGGCGAGCTGTACACACCGCTCTCCGGCTGATCGTCGGCTGCCGGGGTGTACTCGCCCTTGTCACCCTCGATCTCGGTGGTCAGGTAGTACAGGCCGGTCACCATGTCCAGACGCGGCATGGCCAACGGGCGGCCCGACGCCGGCGACAGGATGTTGTTCGAGGACAGCATCAGGACGCGGGCCTCGGCCTGCGCCTCCGCCGACAGCGGAAGGTGCACGGCCATCTGGTCACCGTCGAAGTCGGCGTTGAACGCCTCACACACCAACGGGTGCAGCTGGATGGCCTTGCCCTCCACCAGCTGCGGCTCGAAGGCCTGGATACCCAGGCGGTGCAGCGTAGGTGCACGGTTCAGCAGCACCGGGTGCTCGGCGATGACCTCTTCGAGGACATCCCACACCTGGGGGCGCTGACGCTCGACCATGCGCTTGGCGCTCTTGATGTTCTGCGCGTGGTTCAGGTCGACCAGACGCTTCATCACGAACGGCTTGAAGAGCTCGAGAGCCATCAGCTTCGGCAGACCGCACTGGTGCAGCTTCAGCTGCGGGCCGACCACGATGACCGAACGGCCCGAGTAGTCGACGCGCTTACCGAGCAGGTTCTGCCGGAAGCGGCCCTGCTTGCCCTTGAGCAGATCGGACAGCGACTTGAGCGGGCGGTTGCCCGGCCCGGTCACCGGACGGCCGCGGCGGCCGTTGTCGAACAGCGCGTCCACCGACTCCTGAAGCATGCGCTTCTCGTTGTTGACGATGATCTCGGGCGCGCCGAGATCGATCAGTCGCTTGAGCCGGTTGTTGCGGTTGATGACGCGGCGATACAGGTCGTTGAGGTCCGACGTCGCGAAGCGGCCACCGTCGAGCTGCACCATCGGGCGCAGTTCCGGCGGGATCACCGGCACGGCGTCCAGAACCATGCCCATCGGCGAGTTCGAGTTGGTCTGGAACGCGGCGACGACCTTGAGTCGCTTGAGCGCCCGCAGCTTCTTCTGGCCCTTGCCGTTCTTGATGGTGTCGCGCAGCGACTCGGCCTCGGCGTCGATGTCGAAGTTCTCGATGAGCTTCTTGATCGACTCCGCGCCCATGGCACCCTCGAAGTACTCGCCGTACCGGTCCTGCAGCTCGCGGTAGAGCAGCTCGTCGACGATCAGCTGCTTGGGAGCCAGCTTGGTGAACGTCGTCCAGATCTCGTCGAGCCGGTCGAGCTCACGCTGAGCCCGGTCGCGCAGCTGGCGCATCTCGCGCTCACCGCCGTCGCGCACCTTGCGCTTGACGTCGGACTTGGCGCCCTCTTCCTCGAGCTCCTTCATGTCGGCCTCGAGCTTCTGGGCGCGGGCCTCCAGATCGGCGTCGCGCTGGTCCTCGATGGCCTTGCGCTCGACGGCCATCTCGGCCTCCAGCGTGGACAGCTCGTTGTGCCGCATCTCGTCGTCGACCGCGGTGATCACGTAGGCCGCGAAGTAGATGATCTTCTCGAGATCCTTCGGGGCCAGGTCCAGCAGGTAGCCCAGCCGGCTCGGCACGCCCTTGAAGTACCAGATGTGCGTGACGGGTGCGGCCAGTTCGATGTGGCCCATCCGCTCACGACGCACCTTGGCACGGGTCACCTCGACGCCGCAGCGCTCACAGATGATGCCCTTGAACCGGACGCGCTTGTACTTGCCGCAGTAGCACTCCCAGTCGCGAGTCGGTCCGAAGATCTTCTCG
Organism: Mycobacterium sp. ZZG; assembly: GCF_054786995.1. Lineage (NCBI taxonomy): Bacteria > Bacillati > Actinomycetota > Actinomycetes > Mycobacteriales > Mycobacteriaceae > Mycobacterium > Mycobacterium sp. ZZG. The sequence continues at coordinate 111,198 of NZ_JBTBFV010000011.1, read as the reverse complement.
CAGAACAGGCCGTCCTTCTCGGGCTTGAGCGTGCGGTAGTTGATGGTCTCCGGCTTCTTGACCTCACCGAAGGACCAGTTGCGGATGTCGTCCGCGGTCGCGAGACCGATGCGGAGTTCATCGAAGAAGTTGACGTCTAGCACGTAACTCCCTTTCCCCTTGCGGGATTTGTAGCCAATAACACTTAGCGCCGCGGCGGTGCCGCGAGTCAGGCGAGATCTTCGACAGAGGCAGATTCGTTGCGGGACAGGTTGATTCCGAGGTTGGCAGCGGCGCGCTCCAGGTCCTCGTCGTCGCCGTCACGCATCTCGATCGCCGCGCCGTCAGAAGACAACACCTCGACGTTGAGGCACAGCGACTGCAGCTCCTTGAGAAGCACCTTGAACGACTCCGGGATGCCCGGCTCGGGGATGTTCTCGCCCTTGACGATCGCCTCGTACACCTTGACGCGGCCTACGGTGTCGTCGGACTTGATCGTCAGGAGCTCCTGCAGCGTGTACGCCGCACCGTAGGCCTGCATGGCCCAGCACTCCATCTCACCGAACCGCTGACCACCGAACTGCGCCTTACCGCCCAGCGGCTGCTGGGTGATCATCGAGTACGGGCCGGTCGAGCGGGCGTGGATCTTGTCGTCCACCAGGTGGTGCAGCTTGAGGATGTACATGTAGCCGACCGTGACCGGGTACGGGAACGGTTCGCCACTGCGGCCGTCGAACAACACCGCCTTGCCGTCGGCGTTGACCATGGTCTCGCCGTCACGGTTGGGCAGCGTCGCGCCGAGCAGGCCCTGCAGCTCGCCTTCCTGCGCACCGTCGAACACCGGCGTGGCCACGATGCTGTCGGCCGGGGCCGAGAGCATGTGCTCGGGCAGCTTGGCCGCCCAATCCGGGGTTTCGCCGGCCACATCGATGTTCCAGCCGGCCTTGGCGACCCACCCGAGGTGGGTCTCCAGGATCTGGCCGATGTTCATACGACGCGGCACACCGTGGGTGTTCAGGATGATGTCCACCGGGGTGCCATCGGGCATGAACGGCATGTCCTCGACGGGCAGGATCTTGCCGATGACGCCCTTGTTGCCGTGGCGTCCGGCGAGCTTGTCGCCGTCGGAGATCTTGCGCTTCTGGGCCACGTAGACGCGGACCAGCTCGTTGACGCCGGCGGGCAGTTCGTCGTCGTCCTCGCGGCTGAACACGCGGATGCCGATGACCTTGCCGGACTCACCGTGGGGCACCTTCAGCGACGTGTCGCGGACCTCGCGGGCCTTCTCGCCGAAGATGGCGCGCAGCAGGCGCTCCTCGGGGGTCAGCTCGGTCTCGCCCTTCGGGGTGACCTTGCCGACCAGGATGTCGCCGTCACGGACCTCGGCGCCGATGCGGATGATGCCGCGCTCGTCGAGATCGGCCAGCACCTCATCGGAGACGTTCGGGATGTCCCGGGTGATCTCCTCGGCGCCCAGCTTGGTGTCGCGGGCATCGATCTCGTGCTCCTCGATGTGAATCGAGGTGAGCACGTCCTCCTCCACCAGACGGTTCGAGAGGATGATCGCGTCCTCGTAGTTGTGACCCTCCCACGGCATGATCGCCACGAGCAGGTTCTTGCCCAGGGCCATCTCACCGTTCTCGGTGCAGGGCCCGTCGGCGAGGACCTGACCGGCCTCGACGCGCTGCCCGGCGTCCACGATCGGACGCTGGTTGGCGCAGGTGCCGTGATTCGAGCGGGCGAACTTGCGCATCCGGTAGGTGTGCCGGGTGCCGTCGTCGGCCATCACGGTGATGTAGTCCGCGGAGACCTCCTCGACCACACCGGCCTTTTCGGTGACGACCACGTCGCCGGCGTCGATCGCGGCGCGCAGCTCCATACCGGTGCCGACCAGCGGGGCCTCGCTGCGCACCAGCGGAACCGCCTGGCGCTGCATGTTGGCACCCATCAGGGCACGGTTGGCGTCGTCGTGCTCGAGGAACGGGATCATCGCCGTCGCGACCGACACCATCTGGCGCGGCGAGACGTCCATGTAGTCCACCTCGGCGGCCGACACGAACTCGACCTCGCCGCCCTTACGGCGGACCAGCACGCGCTCCTCTTCGAAGCGGCCGTCGGCGTCCAGCGGCGAGTTGGCCTGCGCCACGACGTGGCGGTCCTCCTCGTCGGCGGTCAGGTAGTCGATCTGGTCGGTGACCACACCGTCGATGACCTTGCGGTACGGGGTCTCGATGAAGCCGAACGGGTTGACCCGGGCGTACACCGACAGCGAACCGATCAGGCCGATGTTCGGACCCTCGGGAGTCTCGATCGGGCACATGCGGCCGTAGTGGCTGGAGTGCACGTCGCGAACCTCGAGGCCGGCACGCTCACGGGACAGACCGCCGGGGCCCAGCGCCGACAGGCGGCGCTTGTGGGTCAGACCCGACAGCGGGTTGTTCTGGTCCATGAACTGCGACAGCTGGCTGGTGCCGAAGAACTCCTTGATCGCCGCCACGACGGGACGGATGTTGATCAGGGTCTGTGGCGTGATCGCCTCGACGTCCTGGGTCGTCATGCGCTCACGCACGACGCGCTCCATACGCGAGAGGCCGACCCGGATCTGGTTCTGGATCAGCTCGCCGACGGTGCGCAGGCGACGGTTGCCGAAGTGATCGATGTCGTCGACCTCGACGGGAACCTCGACGCCGCCGGGGGCGGTCATCGTGTGGTCGCCCTGGTGCAAGCGCACCAGGTACTCGATGGTCGCGACGACGTCCTCTTCGGTCAGCGTCGAGCTCGTGATCGGCTGGCCGGCGTTCAGCCCCAGCTTCTTGTTGACCTTGTAGCGGCCCACGCGGGCCAGGTCGTAGCGCTTCTCCTTGAAGAACAGGTTCTCCAGCAGGGTCTGCGCGGACTCCTTGGTGGGGGGCTCGCCCGGCCGCAGCTTGCGGTAGATGTCCAGCAGCGCCTCGTCGGTGCCTGCGGTGTTGTCCTTCTCCAGCGTGCTCATCATGATCTCGGAGAAGCCGAAGCGCTCGGTGATCTGCTCGTTGGTCCAGCCGAGCGCCTTGAGCAGCACGGTGACGGGCTGACGGCGCTTGCGATCGATGCGGACGCCGACGGTGTCGCGCTTGTCGACGTCGAACTCCAGCCACGCGCCGCGGCCGGGGATCACCTTGACGCTGTGCAGCGTCTTCTCCGTCGACTTGTCGATCGACTCGTCGAAGTACACACCGGGCGAACGCACCAGCTGGCTCACCACGACACGCTCGGTGCCGTTGATGATGAAGGTGCCCTTCTCGGTCATCATCGGGAAGTCACCCATGAAGACCGTCTGGCTCTTGATCTCACCGGTGTTGTTGTTGATGAACTCGGCCGTGACGAACAGCGGTGCCGCGTACGTCATGTCCTTGTCTTTGCACTCGTCGACCGGCGCTTTGACCTCGTCGAAGCGCGGATCGGAGAACGACAGGGACATCGAGCCCGAGAAGTCCTCGATCGGCGAGAGCTCTTCGAGAACCTCCTGGAGACCGCCCTTGGGGTCTACGTCGCCGCGCTCGGCCGCGCGCCGGAACCAGTCCTCGGCGCCGATCAGCCACTCGAACGACTCGGTCTGAACGTCGAGAAGCCCCGGAACCTCAAGCGGTTCGCGGAGCTTGGCAAAGGAAATTCGGTTTGGTGCTCCGGGAACGGAGTTGTTAGTGGTTGACTCGATCTGGCGGGACCCTGCCAAGATGCATCCTTCCAGCACCTAATGCGGCTGTTCGGGAACCGGAGAAGCCGATCCCGTATTCGCCGCGTTTCTGCGTCGGTTCGGCCGGCTTCACCAACCACCCGGACGCACGGCATGCGTCTAGATCGCTGAGCGGGGGCTCAGGCTAGGACCACATGATTAGTGCGGGTCGGAAAGAGCGAGGTGGGCAGGATTCAGCCAGCGCAACGTCCAACGATAGCGCAGGACGGCCTATTCCTCAACCCTCGAGGCAGCACGGTGCGCTACGGAACTCCGGTCGCTGGCCGGCGGTCCCAACTGCTGTCATCCATGCACACATTGCTGGCCAATAGATTGGCGCGGTTTCGCCCTTCCGTCAAGAGATGACGCGGTGTTTGTGGAGTTTTCTGTGAAGACTTCGTCCGGGTCGACCGCGCAGGTGGCGAAGTCGATCCCGAACAAGATCGTCGCACCGTAGCTGAACAGCCAGTCGAGAAAGGTCTGACGCTCGGCCGGTCCGGGAAGCACGTACGCGGTCGCCGCGCCCCGGCTGGTGTGGATCGTCAGGGTGTCACCGGGAGCGCCGTAGTAGCCCGACGACGGCGACGGCGCCCCGGCGAACATGTCGGTGAGCCACCCGGCGCTGATCATCTCGGCGGCCCTGACGTTCGCCAGCCTCGGCCATCCGGTGATCAGGTTCATCGACGCCTGGATCAGCAGGTTGCCGCCGGTCATCGTGTCACCGTGGGATCCGTGTGCGAGCTTGACGCCGTTGAAGCCGCCGGGCCGCCACTGCTCCAGCGCGGTGTTGGTCGCCCCGGACAGGTTCCAGTAGTAGGACTTCGCCCCGAGGTTGTAGATGGGAAAGTCGGCGGGCAGCTTGGCCAGGGCGCGCGGAGTGACGTCGCCGAAGCCGACACCGTCGAGCATGACCACGCCGGCGAGCTTGGTGAACGTCGCGTTCTGGCTCATGTATCCCGCGACGCCGGCTGCGAGCCCGCCGCCGGCGGAGTGGCCCACCAGCGCGACCTTGCGCACGCCATCGAGCAGTGTGCTGCTGTAGCCGGCGGCCAGCGCGCTCTGCGCCAGCGCGGTGTTGCCGTCGATGAACAGGCCGGCCATCGCCTTGTGCATCGGCGATCCCCCGACCCAGCAGCCGTCACAGGCCAGGAAGTTCGACGTCAGCGACGTGGCGACGACGATGCTGTGGGTGGCCTCGGCCAGCCGGGCCGCGGTGTGGCTGTAGAACGCGCCCGACGCGAGGAAGCCGTGCTGCAGATGGATGAGGCGCGTCGGCGGCGTACCTGCGGGCACGTACCAGTCGGCCGGAACCTCGTAGCCGTCCCCGCAGTCGATCGTCAGCGACGAGCTGCGGACGGTGACGGTGCTACTCCACGGCAGCAGCGGCGGACCGCCGAGGACGCGGACGGCGAAGGTATAGATGTTGAACACGACGGCGCCCAGGGCGCTGAGCAGTGTCTCTTGTTTCGGGGCCGCGGCCGTGGACTCCGCGGCCACTTCGGGTCGAGTCGCGGTGAACGAGGCCAGCGTCGTCTGGCCGGCCTCCTGAGCGGGCTCGGCCACCGCAATGTCATCGCGGCGTTCGGAAGCCGCGATCACGTCGGTCCGCCGCTGCGTGGGTTCCTCGGCTGGTTCCTCGGGGGCGACCTCGTCGGGTTCTTCGACCTCCGCGCGTTCTTGGGCCTCGTCGGGTTCTTCGGCCTCGTCGGGTTCTTCGGCCTCCGCGGGTTCTTCGACCTCCGCGGGTTCTTCGGCTTCGTCGGCGCTCTTGTCCTTGTCGGTGTCGGTGGGCGCACTCGGTTCTGCCTGCGAGGACTCCGACGTCGCCGTCGCCTCGGCCGTTTCGGACTCCGCGGCCGCCACGCCGGCGCCGGCCAGCAATGCCGCCGACACCCCGGCGGTGATCACGCCGGCACCCACCAACACCGACAGCCGGTCGCCCATCGCTGACCCCTTCGTCCGATCGGGCAGAAACTTATCGCGGTGGCCGGGGCCCCGACGTGGTTTGCCTAAATCACACCCGGACGGGATCGCGGCGCGGCAGTGGATCCGTGCACACGGCCACGACCGGAGCCACCGGGCACACGTCCATCGCGGCTGCCGCATACGGGGTTGGGCCGTTGAGCTGCACGCTCGACGGCGGCGCGAACCAGGATCCGGTGACCAGGCTGACCGGTGACACCGACGACCGGTACAGCCGTTCGGTGTAGGTGCCGTCAAGCATGTCGTTGATCCAGCCGGCGGTCAGGATCTCGTTGGCCTCCACGTTCCACGGTGACGAGAAACCGGTCGCCAGATAGGCCATGAACTGCACGATCCCGCTGGCGCTCTGCATCGAGTCGGAGTGGTGCCCGCCCTGCACGAGCACGCCGGTGAACATGTCGGGCCGGGCCTGCTGCAGGCGTGCGCTCGCATGCCCGCGGTTGTTCCACGAATCGGGGACGGCGGCGAGGTTGTACACCGGAATCGATCGCGGGATCTTCGCCAGGTCGGCGCTCAGCACGCCGACCAGGCCCGCACCGTCGAGCATCACGACCCCCGCGAGAGCGTCGGCTCCACCGCGCTCGACCAGGTATCGCGCCGCACCGACGGCCAGGCCACCGCCGGCAGAGTGGCCGGCCAGCACCAGCCTGGTCGGCAGCACGCCGTGAAAACCGGCCTCGCGCGCGCTGGCAGTGAGCGCGGCGCGGTCACCGGTGAACAGGTCGGCGACGACGCGGTGCGTGCTCGGCAACATCAACGGGTAGTCGTCGGTGTCGAAGACGTTCCAGGTCAGCGTCGGCGCGACCACGATGCTGTTGGTCTTCTCGGCGAGATACGCCGCGGTGGCGCTGTAGAACGCAGCACTCGCGAGCATGCCGTGCTGCAGGTAGATCAGGCCTTTCGGCTCGGTCTTACCGGGCGGGAAGTACCAGTCGGCGGAGACCACGACGCCGTTGGCCAGCGTCAGCGAAGACCGCTCCACCCGGACCCGGCTCCCGAACGGTGCACGTGGCGGCCCGGCCAGGAACTGCATCGTGCCGGTGTACCAGTTGTAGAACATCGTGCTGAGGTCCTCGACGACGTCGAAGAGGTTGAACGCCGAGGCGCCGGTCCACGGCGACCCGGCGGCGGCGACCCGCATGACCGCGGCGCCTTCGGGCGCCGCGAGGTCGGTCTCGATGGACTCCACCAGCGTCGACGGCGCCTCGGGCGCGGACTCCACCCCATCGGGCGCCGGTTCTGCGGCCGGCACCGGTTCTACGGCGACAGGCTCGGCCTCGGCCTCGGTCGCGGGCTCGGGTTCGGGTTCGGCGGAGGGGTCGGTCGCCGGGATCGCATCGTCGGGCTTGGGGAACTCCCCGGCGGGGGCGTCTTTCCCGTAGTCGCCGCCCTGGTCGTCGTCGCTGGACTCGTCCTCGACCTCGTCCTCGTCCTCGACCTCGGTCTCGTCGTCGTCCTCGGTCTCGTCGCTGGACTCGTCCTCGTCGCCCTCGGTCTCGTCGCCGCCTTCGGTCTCGGTCTGGCCGTCCTCGGACGGGCCCGCGTTCGGCGCAGCGTTGTCGCTGTCGTCGGCCCCGGTCGAGGCCTGACTGCCGCCCGCGGACGGGGCGCCGTCATCGGCGGCCGCGACGCCGGCCCCGGCCAGCATCGCCGCCGAAACCCCGCCTGCGAGGACGCCTGCTCCCAGCCACACTCGATAGCGGTCGACCATCTCTCTCCCGGGTTTCGTGCGCCGACATGCGATTCTGGCAAACTGTATAGGCAAGCGGCTTAAATTTTCAAGAGGAAATTGACGCTGATGCTCATGTCGGTTGAAACCAGTGTTCTACGCGCTGCTGAAGCCGACTGCACCTACTCCTGGAGCAGGTCCGATGCGGATTTCGATTCCATCGACACAGAATCAGCAACGCCGGCGTCGGGCAATGGCGGGACAACGCGCTAGACGGACACAAAAAAAGACGCGCGCGCCACAGGGACGCGCGCGTCAGCGCAGCCCAGCAGACGCCGGGCGCAGGGACTTACCTAAGGACGGCGATCAGCGCTCGCCGGCGACCGGGATACGGCCGGTCGGAGCGTCGTCGTCGTGGCGGTGTGCCGGTTCCCCAGCGAACTCGTGGGTGGGGTACTGGCGTGTGCCTTCGAGGTCGTCGCGGATCGCGGCCTGCGCGGCCGGCGGCAGGGTGTGCATGATCTCGCGCACGCGGGCCTGGCGACGGCCCACGGCCTGGCGCTCCGGCATACCCGGGGTGGCCTGGACCTGCGGCGGCACCCCTTCGATCTCCTCGACACCACCGTCGTGGTGACCGGCGTCGATCATGGCCTGCTCTTCGGCCATCGTCGACTCGTCCTTCTCCTCCGACATACCGATCGGGCCGATACGACGGCCGTTGAGGAACTGCTTGACCACCGGCTCATCGCTGGTCAGCAGCACCTCGCGAGGCCCGAACATCACCAGCTTCTTGCGGAACAGCATGCCCATGTTGTCGGGCACCGTGCGCGCGATGTTGATGTTGTGCGTGACGATCAGAATCGTGCAGTCGATCTGGGCGTTGATGTCGATCAGCAGCTGCGACAGATACGCGGTACGCACCGGGTCCAGGCCCGAGTCCGGCTCGTCACAGAGGATGATCTGCGGGTCGAGCACCAGCGAACGGGCCAGGCCGGCACGCTTGCGCATACCACCGGAGATCTCACCGGGGAACTTGTTCTCGTCACCTCCCAGACCGACCAGGTCCAGCTTCTCCATGACGATCTTGCGGATCTCGCTTTCCTTCTTCTTCGTGTGCTCACGAAGAGGGAACGCGGTGTTGTCGTAGAGGCTCATCGAGCCGAACAGCGCGCCGTCCTGGAACATGACGCCGAACAGCGTGCGGATCTCGTAGAGCTCCTTGGCCGAGCACTCGATGATGTTGGTGCCGTCGACGATGATCTTGCCGCGCTCGGGGCGCAGCAGGCCGATCAGCGACTTCAGAAACACCGACTTACCGGTACCGGACGGGCCCAGCAGCACGCTGACCTCACCGGCGGGCAGGTCGAAGGTGACATCTTCCCAAATTCGCTGGGCTCCGAAGGACTTGGTCAGCCCCTCAATCTGAATGCCAATGCCCACGCGAATTCCTTCCACCAAAGCCGAACGTGTCGCCACAGAATTTCACACCTGTGGCTTGAGTCACTGTAACCTACGCGCTTGCGCGGCAACACTCGGTCCGCCGAGACCGCCTGCCCGCTTTCCGATCAGACAACTGTGGGGCCGGTCTGTTTGCCAGACCGGCCCCACAGCTTCGCGATTGCGGCGAACTACTTGACGGTGACCGACGCGCCGGCAGCCTCGAGCTTGGCCTTGGCGTCCTCGGCGGCCTCCTTGTTGACCTTCTCCAGCAGCGGCTTGGGGGCGCTGTCGACGAGGTCCTTGGCTTCCTTGAGACCCAGGCCGGAGACGATCTCGCGAACGACCTTGATGACGCCGATCTTCTTGTCGCCGGCACCTTCGAGGATGACGTCGAACTCCGACTGCTCCTCGGCGGCCTCGGCGGGGGCACCACCGGCGGCGGGGCCGGCAGCGGCGACGGCGACCGGAGCCGCAGCGGTGACGTCGAAGGTCTCCTCGAACTGCTTCACGAACTCAGAGAGCTCCAGCAGGGTCATTTCCTTGAACGCGTCGAGCAATTCGTCGGTGGACAGCTTGGCCATGATTGGTCCTTCCTAGTTACTTCTGTGGGTGGTCTTGGTATCAAGCAGCGGATTCTGCTGAATCCCCTGCGGCCTTCTTTTCCTGCAGAGCTGCGGCCAGGCGAGCGACCTGGGACGCAGGCGCCACAAACAGCGCCGCGGCCTGGGACTGCTTCGCCTTCATCGCGCCGGCCAGCTTGGACAGCAGCACCTCGCGCGACTCCAGGTCGGCGATCTTCTCGACCTCGGAGACGGACAGCGCGCGACCGTCCATGTAGCCGCCCTTGACGACCAGCGCCTTGTTGTCCTTGGCGAACTTCTTGAGCGCCTTGGCGGCGTCAACCGGCTCACCTTCGATGAACGCGATCGCGGTCGGGCCGGTGAAGAGCTCGTCGAGCCCCTCGATGCCGGCCTCTGCCGCGGCACGCTTCACCAAGGTGTTCTTGGCGACGGTGTAGGTCGCCGACGAACCCAGCGACCTACGCAGCTCGGCAAGGTTGGACACCGTCAGGCCGCGATATTCGGTGACGACGGTGGCCGTCGCCTCCTTGAACTTCTCGGCGATGTCGGCGACCGCGGTGGCCTTGTCAGCCTTGGCCATGCTTGCCTCCTCGTGATGGTTGGGACGTCCACCAACCGGCAGATCACGAGGGTCCGGGAAAACACAAGCGCCCCGACGCAGACAGGTCGGGGCGCATACAGAGGCACGTCAGAACGTGCCGGCCTCGTCCTCCTGCGTGGGCCGCCCGGGTGAACCCGGGACCTTCAACCGATACTTGAGCACTCGAAGCAAGCGCTCATCGGTGACCGACGGTCTTCGGTGGAACCGAGCCAGGATAGCGTGCCGTGCCGCGATCAGCCAAAACGGTGTAATCGCGCGCTGTGCCGCGCCAGTGCGGCGGCCCCCACCAGGCCGGCGTCGCCGCCGAGCGCGGCGGGCACGACCTGCAGACCGTGCAAGAAGTCCAAGCCGGCGTAGCCGGCCACCGCCGCGCGCAGCGGGTCGAACAACAGCGCGCCGGCCTTGGCGACCCCGCCGCCGACGACCACCAGATCGAGGTCGCACACCGCGCCCACCGACACGATCATCCGCGCCAGGGCGTCCGCGCCGCGTCCGAACGCGCGCAGTGCCACCGGATCCCCGCGGCCGGCCGCGTCGGCCAGTGCTCGGGCATCGGTTCCGCCCGCCCATCCGTTCTCCCGGGCCCACGCGGCCAGGTGTGGACCCGACGCAACGGTCTCGACGCAGCCGCGGCCGCCACACGCACACGGCGCACCGCCGGGTTCGACGACGACGTGCCCGACATGTCCGGCGTTGCCGCTGCGGCCCCGGTAGGGGGCGCCGTCGAGCACCAGCCCGCCGCCGATCCCGGTCGACACCACCATCCCCAGCAGGAAACGGGCGTCCCGCCCGGCGCCCCTCCACCATTCGCCCAGCGTCATACACAACCCGTCCCCGCCGAGCGTGACCGGCAACCGGGTGAGCTCGGCGACGCGCTCGACGATCGGGAACCGCAGCCATTCGGGGATGTTGATGGGGCTGACGGTTCCGGCCGGGACGTCGATGGGTCCGGCGGACCCGATGCCGACCGCCGACACCGGGCCGGGTGCGGCGTCCACGGTCTCGGTGAGCAGTGACGCGACGACGGCCCACACGGTTTCGGCGTCGCCGTCGGGGGTGGGCCGCTGGGCGCGGTGGACCAGGGTGCCGTCGGCGGCAACGACACCGGCGGCGATCTTGGTGCCGCCGATGTCGAGCGCGAGGGTGAGATCGGAAATCAATGCCTATGGGTGTTGTCGGGCTGCCGGGGATCCCCGGGGTGCTCATATCCCTCGTAGAGCGTGACCATTTCGGCACAACGGGAATCGAGCCACCTGCGATAGGCCCGCCGCCGGGCAGCGGCCAGCAGGTGCGTGGCGATCTCCGCGCGCACATCGCCGAGTGCCGCCGCGGTGGACGGACGGCGCCAGCCACCTCCGGCTGGCTGGGTGTGGCTGAATCGCAGGGGATTTCGGGCGTGATAGGCGGCGACGGCCTCGTCGGTGACGGTCACGTCGGAAGTGACCGCGACGTACACCGCGCGGGCAGCGGGGTCGGCCAGGGTGGCCGCGGCGACGCTGCCGATCTCCAGGCGGGCGACGGTGTCGGGCAGCAGCTCGTCCTCGGTGGGCACGGCCGCCGCATCGAGTCCGGCCGACGCGGCCGCCACGACTCGTTCGGCGACGAGCACCTGGGTGAGCCAACGGCGCAGTTGCCTCGCTTCGGCGGTGCCGGCCCGCGGCAGCGCGTACCGCCGGGGTCCGGCGCGCAGGGCCTGTTCGCGCGCGTCGATGTCGGCGACGGTGACGGTGTGCGCTCCGACCGTCGCCGCGATGGCAGTCACGACACCCTCACCCGGACCGCCGGGGAGTACACCAGCTCCCCGGCAGCCGCGACGCGGATCAGCGCCCACCACTGCCCCGGCTCGGTCCATCTCGGGGGGGCGACGTCGAAGACCAGCTCGCACGTGCCCCGCGGGGGGATCACGCCGCCGGTGATGTTGGGCGTCAGCCACTCCCACGTTCCCCACGGTGAAATCAGGTGCGCCTCCACGGTCAGGTCGGTGTGGGCGTCCGTGCCGACCGTGACGCTCAGCCGCGCAGCTGACCCCGCCTCGACGTCGACGTCGCCGGGGTCGGCGACCAGTCGCAGCAGCCGGTCGTCGTGGCGCCCGACCGACAGCACCGCCACGTCCTCGACGGTCTGATGCCAGGACGTGGGGATCGCCGCGCCGGTGGCGGCGAGCTCGGCGCGCACCGGATACAGGCCGGGCGCGACGTCGGCGGGCGCCGCGACATCGACAGTCGATTCCAGATGATCTCCGGGCGGCAGCATGAACGGCAGGTCGACAACCCCGGTGTCCCAGCCGGGCGGCGCGAGGACGCGCACCATGCCGTGCAGCGCGGTGTCGGTGGCGTCACTGACGGCGGTGAGCCGGAGCGGGACGAGGGCACCGGCGGCGACGTCCAGGCGGTGCGGGTGCAGGTGCGCCACCGCGGGGAGTCCGCCCAGCGGCGCCGGCCCGCGGTTGTGCAGCCAGTACCTGGCGTAAAGGGGCTGCACCGGTTCGGCATCCGGGGCCAGTGACACCTGATCGGCGTGCGCCACCCGGGGAAAGTTCAATTGCGTTCTCAGGGTGGCGATCTCGTATCCGTCGAGCGGGCCGTGCGCTGCTGTCAGCGGCTCTTCGACGAGGTTCAGCCGCTGGGGTTCGGCGATGTGGCGCAGTCCGGACTGCAGCGAGACCCGGGCCGGGCGGCCCAGCGTCTCGGCGATCCGCACCACGACGCCGTCGGCCGGGTCGGCGTGCCGGGCACTGCCGCGCGCCGTCGGATTGCCCGCCGCCTTGAGCGCGGTGACCCGCACCGCCCCCTCGGGCTGCACCTCCAGCAGCGAACCCCAGGGCGGCAGGCCGCCGGCGCCGGCGTGGCGGCGGGCCGACACGGCGACCAGCGGCTGACTGAATTCAGCACTGCGGGAGGGAATGCCGCAGTCCCGCCAGTCGCCGTCGCCGGCGACGAGTGCGTAGTCGAAACGGTGAGTCCAGTGCTGCAGCCCGAAGCCGGATCCGTCGGGGGCGGCGCGTCGGGGCGGGTCGATCCAGGTGCCCGACGGCCATCCGGTGCACGAGCGCATCAGCGACGAGTGCAGCGTGCCGTCGGACTCGACGGCGAACCCGGGCACACCGCGGTTCATCAGCGCGACGGTGCGGGCTTCGAAGGGTTCCACGACGTCCTGGTCGACGAGGATCTCCGCGTCGGCCAGATCCTCGACCAGCGCCGCCACCGCCGCCGCGGTGTCCCCGACGGCACCGACGACCAGTACCGGCAGCGCGGCGGGATCACGTAGGTCGGCTCCGGGCACCCACACGTCGCGCAACGGCTGCGCGGCCGGCACCCACAGCCGCGCGGCCGCCGGGGCATCGTCGAGAACCTGTGCAGTGAGAGAGTTTTCGTCGACATGCCCGACGGTGATGCGCATATCGGGCAGGTTGGAGTCCACCGACAGGTCACCGTAGCGCGGCGCGTCGGCCAAGCTGCAGGTCGCGGTCACGCCGGCACGGCCGAGGGCGGCGATCAGAGCGCGGACGTCGTCGTCGACCACCGGGCAGACCACCTCGGCGACCGACACCGCGCGCACCGCGCCCCCGCGGAAACGCACCCGCATCGCCGAGGACAGGCCGAACCAACCGTGGGCCGGATTGTCCAGCGTGTACGGATGCACCGCGGTGTCGACCGACGTGGCGGATCCGGGCTCGTGGAGCAGGGCGAAACCGCGGCCGACCACCGCGGCCCCGGCCTCGCTGACCGGCATCGCGCCGGGCACGGGGCAGGGCCAGCGCAACCGCACCAGCTGGTCCCGACCGCGGAAGTCGTCGATCGTGGTCCGGCAGTCCACCCTGTCGACACCGCGCCACAACGTCACTGTCTGCGTGTAGCGCAGCAGTCCGGGGATCGCGCCGCGCACGACGACGCGTTCACCGAGGTCGCTGCGGAAGGCGCGCACCGCGGTGGCCGGATGTTCGGCGGAAGTGACCAGCGGCCCCATCGGCAGCAGGTGCCAGGGACCCTCCCCGGCCACCGGATGCGCCGGATACTCCTGATAGACGGCCAGCTCGTTGCCGACGCGGCCGTCGGCGATCAGTTCCCGCCCGCCGGCGCGCAGCGAGCTGATCCCGCCTCCGCGGGCGCCGTCGACGGCGAGCCGGTAATGCTCGTTGCCGATGTCGGCGCCCTCGGCCGCTTCCCACGATGAGGACACGCCGTCACGCACCAGCCGGTAGGAGCACCAGCCCATCGACGGCACGTCACGGGCGATCCAGGTCAGCGTGTGCCCGTCGTCCTCCACCAGCACCGGCACGTTCCGGCCGTCGCTGTCGACGAGGTGCCCGGCGAGCGGCTCGTCGACGTGAAGCGTAACCACGTCGGAGCGTTTGTGCGACAACGAGTTCCACACCACGATCGACCCGCCGACCACCCTGGACAGCAGTGCCAGTGCCCCGTCACGGGCCGCCGACCCCAGCTGCCACGCGTCACGCCACCCGGTTAACAGGTCGAGGTAGACCTGGTCGGATTCCGATCCGGTGATGGCGTCGTGGTGGGCGCCGTACGCCAACTGCACCCAGGCCTTGGCCAGCGCGGCTTCGGGGTAGGTGGCACCGGTCAGCAGACCGGCGAAGACCGCGAACTGCTCGCCCTCGGACACGGCCAGTTCCGCGGCGCGGTTGGCCTGCTTGGTGTCGATGTAGGACACGTCCTTGCCGGTGTAGATCGGGTTCATGTCCCGGGTCTGTGGGGAAGCCGACCTGCCCGTGGCGTCGAGTTCGGCCCGGACCGCAGCAAAGAACTCCCGGGGCAGCGCGCACACGAACCGCGGCCAGGTGTAGCGCGCGTTCCAGTCCCGGTGGATGTCGGTGACCCACTTGTTGGGCGGGGTGTAGTCGGTGCCGACGGGCAGCAGCACGTTCCGGGTCAGCGCGACCTTCTTCATCCCGGTGAACAGCTCGTAGGTCGCGACCTCGGCGTCACGCAGCGACGCCGACGAGTCCATCCACCAGCCCGCCGCGTAGTGCGCGGGCATGTAGTGGGTGAGCAGTCCGCGCCCGGACGGCGCCATCCACTCGAACTCGCTGGCGAACTGCATGCGCCCGGGGTCGCCGGCCCGGCCGTTCTCGGAGGCCATCGGACCCCACTGGTGGTGCGGTCCGCGTGCCCACGAACTCGACGTCAAGCCGGCGTCGGCGGCCATCGCCGGGAATTGGGGGTCGTGTCCGAACACGTCGAGCTGCCACGCGGTGGCCGGCGCGGCCCCCAGCACGTCGCGCTGGAAGCCACTGCCGTGCACGAAGTTACGGATGGACGTCTCCGGTCCAGTCAGGTTCGTGTTGGGCTCGTTGTAGGTGCCGCCCATGATCTCCACACGGCCCTCGGCGACGAGTCTGCGCAGGTCAGCCCGGTCTTGCGGATGGGTGTCCCAGTACGGCTTGAGGTAGTCGACCTCGGCGAGCACGAACTTGTACTCCGGTTCACGTCTGGCCATCTCCAGGTGCGCGCAGACCAGTTCGAAGCCGTTGGTCTGCCGGCAGCGCCCGGGCGGGTCCTCGGTCCACACGCTGGTGTAGGCGGCCTGGGTGTTCCACCACACCGGGTCGTAATGGAAGTGGCTGACCATGAACATGGTCCAGCCGGGTTCGGCGTCGACGAAGTCGAATTCGGCCCAGCTGCCGTCGGCCTCCGCGCGGGCGGCGCGACGCCGGCCCGGCACGGGATCGCTGACGCGGACGGACACCTCGACGGTCGACTCTCCGGGACGCGCCGGCGGATCGCCGACGGTCTGCAGACCCGGTCCCATCACCCGCACCGGCGCCGAGACCGAGCAGTCCCGGTAGCTCACCCGCACCACCTGACACGGCGCGCCGGGCGGCCCGGTGAACAGCTCCGTCGACTCGGCGGAGGTGACGTCCACGCCAGCACCCTACGGCGTCCGAGACGCCGTGTATCGGCGATCAGTTAAGCCTGTGACCCGCGTGGCTGTGGATTAGCTGTATGTGATGAGACATTCTGTGGCATCCTTGGCGGCTACCAGGTACGAAACGCTCGCTGACCCGTGATTGAAGGAGATTGCCGATGACCGCCCCCTCCCGAGCCCTCGCCCGCACCGCGAAAGTGCTCGGAATAGCAGCTATCGGCGCGTTCGGCGCGGCCGCGTTCATCGGCCTTGGCGCAGGCTCGGCAGAGGCGGACGTTCGGAAGGTGGCCCCCGGCCCGACCGTGAAGAGCCGGCAGGCCTCGGAGAACTCCGTGATCCGGATCAACGACTTCGGTGTCGCGCGCGGCATTTCCGAGGCGCGCGTCGCCGACGCCGGGATCGTGCACGCGCAGGGCGAGGTCCGCGACAGCACCAAAGCGGTCCAGGGCAGCAAGTCCCGGCCGTTCCGCGGCGGCTTCCCGACCGGCCCGGCCATCGGGGACTGGTGATCTGACGGGCTGACCGTCATCTGCGGGCCGCGCGCGCGATCCGGTCCGCCACCACCCGCACCGCGGCGATGACCTCGGGCGGTTCCAGCACCTTGAAGTCGCAGCCCGGCATGGCCAGCCACGGCACCATGCGTTCAGGGTCGTCGGCGCCGGTGGTCAGGATGCACGCGTGCGGCCCGTCGGACTGCACGGTCACCGACGCCGCGGGGAACACCCGAGCGACCGCGTCCCGCGGGGCGAAGTACCGCACCCGCGCCACGTACGGGTAGGGCGACGACGAGATCGCGTGCTGCACGTAGGCGGCGGCGTCGGGCGCTTCCCGCGGCGTGAACGTCGTTCCCACCGCGTGCACGTCCGACATCCGGTCCAGCCGCAGGCTGCGCCAGTCGTCGCGGTCTCGGTCGAAGCACAGCAGATACCAGCGCCGCCCGGTCGTCACCAGCTGATACGGCTCCAGCCGCCGCCGCGTCACGTTCCCGCGGACGTCCACGTAGCCGGCGGTCACGTGCTCGTGATCGCGGCTGGCGCGCGCGAGCGTCATCAGCACGTCGGGCTCAACCGGGGTGTCGGTCGCCGATCCCAGCGTCACCGTCGTGTCGTGGACAGCGGCGACCTGCGAGCGCAGCCGCGCCGGCATCACCTGATCCAGCTTGCTCAGTGCCCGCAGCGCCGACTCGCCCACCCCGGCCACGCTGCCTCCCGCGGCCACCCGCAGACACACCGCCATGGCCACGGCCTCGTCCGGGTCGAGCAGCAGCGGCGGCAGCGCGGCGCCGGCGCCGAGCTGGTAGCCGCCGCCGTGCCCGGTGCTGGCGTGCACCGGATAGCCCAGCTCCCGGAGCCGGTCGACATCGCGCCGCACGCTGCGCGTCGTCACCCCGAGCCGCTCGGCGAGTTCCTCGCCACTCCACACCCGGCGCGACTGCAACAGACCCAGCAGCTGCAGTATCCGGCCGGTCGTCTCCGCCATGTCGACAGTCTGCCTCAGTTGTAGGACAGAAACTGTCCTCAATGGCTGCGAGGGTGTACTCCATGAGCACCGACGTCGCCTCCTCCCTGGCCGAGCAGCTCGACTGGCACTGGACCCGTCAGCTCCGGCCCCGCCTCGACGGCCTCACCGACGAGGAGTACTTCTGGGAGCCGGTGCCCGGTTGCTGGACCGTGCGCAGCGACGGCGCGCGGGTGTTTCCGGACTTCGCATATCCACCGCCGCGGCCTGAGCCGTTCACCACGATCGCCTGGCGGATGGCACACGTGATCGTCGGCGTGCTCGCGATGCGCACCCACTCACATTTCGGCGGCCCGCCGGCCGACTACCAGACGTGGGACTACGCCGCCGACGCCGAGACCGCACTGCGCCAGCTCGACGACGCGTACCGCGGCTGGACGTCGGGCGTGCGCGTCCTCACCGACTCCGACCTCGCCGCGCCGTGCGGCCCCGCCGAGGGTCCGTACGCCGACGAGCCGATGGCGACGCTGGTGCTGCACATCAACCGCGAAGTGATCCACCACGGAGCTGAAATCGCTTTGCTCCGTGACCTTTTCATCCACACCTCCAAGGAGAACTGATATGCCTGCAATGCCCCCTCCGATCGCCGACGAGCGAGCCGGACTCACCGAGTACCTGCGCGCGCAGCAGTATGCTTTCCACGCGATCGCGTACGGCCTCACCGACGCCCAGGCGCGGTCCAAGCCGTCGGTGAGCGCGATGTCGATCGGCGGGCTGATCAAGCACGTCACCTTCTGCCAACGCGGCTGGATGGAGCGGGTGGCCGCCGCGCCGCACATGTGCGAGAGCGACACGCGTCCGATTCAGGATCAGGCCGCCGATTACGACGACCAGTTCGTGATGCGCGACGACGAGACCCTCGCCGACCTCCTGACCGCGTTCGACCGGCAGAACACCGAGACGCTGCACCTGTTGCAGACATGCGACCTCGGTGCAGCAGTACCCATTCCGCAGCAGGTGCCGTGGTTTCCCAAGGACGTGCCTGCCTGGTCGGTGCGCTGGGTGTTCTTCCACATGATCGAGGAGCTCGCCCGGCACGCCGGCCAGGGCGACATCATCCGGGAGAGCATCGACGGCGCCACCCTGTACGAGTTGGTCGCCGGGCTGGAGGGCTGGCCCGAGACCGAGTGGCTCAAGCCGTTCACCCCGGCGTCTTCCCCAGCCTGACAAGCCACCCTCCCCAAGCGCCGAAATCGCATTCCACGCGCGTCAAGTCGCCGAATCATCGCGCTGGGTGCAATTTCGGCGGCAGAGGAGTCAGCGCAGCACGAGCCGCAGCGCGTAGCCGACCACGGCCTCGAGGTCGTCACCGAGGTGCCCCGCCAGCCACTGCTGGGCGAGTTCGGCCATCGCGCCGGTGTACATCGCGGCGCCCACCACCGCAGCCGTCGGGTCGGAGTCGGGGTGCAGCCGCCACCCTTCGGTCAGCACCGCCTCCCGCAGCAGATCCTGAGTGGCGGCCCGTCGCGCCGTCAGCACCGGGTTGGCCCGCGCATCAGTGAACAGCACCCGTCCGCGACGCGGGTCGGCGGAACTGAAGTGCAACACCGCGGTCATCCCCGCGCGGGTGCGCGCGGGCAGGGACTCTCCGGCCCGGGACATCGCCTCCTCGACCACCGCGGCGAGTTCGGCGCTCACCCGGTCGTACACCGCGCCCAGCAG
Source organism: Mycobacterium sp. ZZG (assembly GCF_054786995.1). Classification (NCBI taxonomy): domain Bacteria; kingdom Bacillati; phylum Actinomycetota; class Actinomycetes; order Mycobacteriales; family Mycobacteriaceae; genus Mycobacterium; species Mycobacterium sp. ZZG. The sequence continues at coordinate 92,164 of NZ_JBTBFV010000011.1, read as the reverse complement.
GTCGTCGGTGTCACGGAAGCTCTCATAGAAATAACGGGTGTTCAGCCCGGCCTCCCGGGACACGGAGCGCACCGACACCGCGGGCTCACCGCCGTCGCCGAACAGCCGGAACGCGGCTTCGACGAGCAGCGCGCGGCGCTCGGCCCGTCGGTCGGCCAGCGACACACCGGCCCACCTCGTCGGGCTCGCCACCGGACTGGCCGCCGGCGGGGTCGCCGCCGATCTGGACGGGGCATTGGACACCGCTACAGCGTAGTGGTTCTGGCCACAGGCGTACCCAGACGATATTCTGGGCACACCCGTGACCAACTTTTCGGAGGCGCCCGAATGTTCCTGCCGCATCAGATCGCCCAGCAGGCCGTGCAGAACGTGGTGGACAAACGGTTCGACCAGGACATCCGTCGGCACTTCTTCAAGGGGATGGACTTCGCCGGTCCGCTCGGCGATCCCGGCTGGTTCGGGCCCGGCAGCGCCGTCTGGCACGTGCACTCGCACATGGAGGCGCTGGTGTTCGGACTGCAGTGCGCGGCGTTCATCGAGCGTCTCGACCCGTCGATCTACTGGATGGGCATCCACCACTCGCGCCTCGTCAAGCCGGAGTCCAGAGACGATCCGATGCCCGAGATCGACCCCAAGGGCGCGCTGGTCCGGCTCGGCCATTCGGTCGCGTTCTTCATCGGCACCGCCTACGGCTCGACCGCGACCGCGGAACGCCTCGCGCTGGCGGTGCGCTCGATGCACCACACCGTCAAGGGAACCCGTCCGGACGGCGCCAGGTACGACGCCGACGACCCCGAGTGGCTGCGCTGGAACTACGCGACGGTGGTGTGGGGTATCGCCACCGCTCACGAGCTCTACCACCCGCAGCCGCTGCGCGGTAAGAAGCTCGACCGCTACTACGGGGAGTTCGTTCGGGTCGGGCACGCGCTCGGCGGCACCGACCTGCCCACCTCCAAGGCCGAGACACTGGACTGCCTGAAGTCCTATCTACCCAAGCTGGCGGTCACCTACGGCACCGCGATGGCCACCGGCCCGAATCTGCCGCTGCCGCAGGCCGCGCTCAACTGGGCGATGCGCGACGCGATGCCGTCCTGGGCGAAAGGCCTGATCCAGCATCGCGATCCGAACATCCTGGAGCGCACGGCGCGGCGCGCCATGGTGTGGTCTGTCATCAACGGATTGCACGCCGCATCGGGCCCGGTCCCGGAATTCGAACAGGCCAGAGCGCGCGTCACCGACGGTCTCGACCCGGAGCTGGCGCCGCACACACTGCCGTCCTACCGGCCGGGCGACGATCCGGTGCGGACCCGGACCGAACTCGAAGACGCCTTCGCCTGAGCGCGGCACATGGGTTAGCGTGAGTGAGGGCCGGGGGGCCGAACCAGTCACCGAGGGGGAGATCGATGCGAAAGTTCCTCGCCGCGGGCTGTACCGCAGCCACGCTCACCGCCGCAGCGTTGGGAATGGCCAGCGCCACCGCGCAGCCCGAGCCGATGGAAATGCCCTCGTTCGAGGGCATGACGCTGCAGACCGCCAAGGAGATGTTTTCCGGGATCACCGGTCGCGAACTCGGCACCAGGGTCATCAACACCACCGCGCACACGCCGATGAACCCGGCGACGTGGGAGGTGTGCGGTCAGAAACCCTCACCGGGGGCCAAGCTGACCGACAGCACCTCCGCCGCGGTCGCCGTCGCCCCGCCCGGCATGTGCGCCGCCTGAGCGACGCGCTTTCTGCCGTGTGACCTGATCCACAGCTTTTTCGCCCGCCTCGCGGCTTTTGAGACACTGCAGAGATGACTGCACCGCGGAAACCATCCCACCGCGACGTTGCCAGGCTGGACCGGGTACCGCTTCCGGCCGAGGCAGCCCGCATCGGAGCGACCGGCTGGCAGATCACCCGGACCGGCGCGCGCGTCCTGACCAAACTCACCGGACGCGGCTCTCTTGCGCAGAAGATCGTCAAAGAGGTCCCGCAGGCATTCGCCGATCTCGGACCCACCTACGTCAAGTTCGGCCAGATCATCGCATCCAGCCCGGGTGCCTTCGGTGAACCACTCAGCCGCGAGTTCCGCAGCCTGCTGGACCGGGTGCCGCCGGCCGACACCGACGCCGTTCACAAACTGTTCAGGGAGGAACTCGGCAACGAGCCGCAGAATCTGTTCAAGTCGTTCGACGAGAAGCCGTTCGCGTCGGCCTCCATCGCCCAGGTCCACTACGCCACCCTGCACACTGGCGAGGAGGTGGTGGTCAAGATCCAGCGGCCGGGCATCCGCCGCCGGGTCGCCGCCGACCTGCAGATCCTCAAGCGCGGCGCCTGCCTGGTCGAGTTCGCCAAGCTCGGGCAGCGGCTCTCCGCGCAGGATGTGGTAGCCGATTTCGCCGACAATCTGGCCGAGGAACTCGACTTCCGGTTGGAGGCGCAGTCGATGGACGCGTGGGTCGCGCACATGCACGCCTCCCCGCTCGGCAAGAACATCCGGGTGCCGCAGGTGTACTGGGACCTGACCAGCGAGCGGGTGCTGACGATGGAGCGCGTGACGGGTGTGCGCATCGACGACGTCGCCGCGATCCGCAAGAAGGGGTTCGACGGCACGGAGCTGGTCAAGGCGCTGCTGTTCAGCGTGTTCGAGGGCGGCCTCCGCCACGGCCTGTTCCACGGCGATCTCCACGCGGGCAACCTGTACGTCGACGACGACGGCAAGATCGTGTTCTTCGACTTCGGCATCATGGGCCGCATCGACCCGCGCACCCGATGGCTGCTGCGCGAACTGGTGTACGCGCTGCTGGTCAAGAAGGACCACGCCGCCGCGGGCAAGATCGTCGTGCTGATGGGCGCGGTCGGGACCGTCAAGCCCGAAGCCGAGGCCGCCAAGGACCTGGAGAAGTTTGCCACCCCGCTGACACTGAAGTCGCTGGGCGATCTGAGTTACGCCGAGATCGGCAAGCAGCTCTCCGCACTTGCCGACGCGTACGACGTGAAGCTGCCGCGCGAGCTGGTGCTCATCGGCAAACAGTTCCTTTACGTGGAGCGCTACATGAAGCTGTTGGCGCCGAACTGGCAGATGATGAGCGATCCGGCGCTGACGGGGTACTTCGCGAACTTCATGGTGGAGGTCAGTCGCGAGCATTCCGACGAACTGGAAACCTGACCGCTATCGCGCCCGCACGCTGAGCACGTCGGTGACGTCGGTCCAGTCCATGTTCGCGACGCGGGCAAACCGGTGCTCCATGCCGTACCGGTTCCACGACGTGCCGAAGCACGACTCGACGGCGACTTCGGGCAACAGCTCACCGGCCTCAGCCGGCCGCGCAAAACGCTACACGGGCAGGCGCACTCTCACATCTCTTTCCTCACGGGGTACCTGCTGTTCGCCGCAGATGTCACACATTGTCATAGTGGTAAGCGGGCACATGAACAGCGACAAGACACTGGAGGTTTGGTGGAGGTCCGGGTAGGGACGGCGAAGTCGGGTGAGCTGGACATCCACTACGAGGACATGGGCGACCCGAACGACCCGGCCGTTCTCCTGATCATGGGCCTGGGCGCCCAATTGCTGTTGTGGCGCAAGGGTTTCTGCGAGAAGCTCACCGACCAGGGCCTGCGGGTCATCCGGTTCGACAACCGCGACGTCGGCCTGTCCAGCAAGCTGCCCCACCACCATTCCGGTGCCCCGCTGGTGCCGCGGATGGCGCGGTCACTGGTCGGGCTGCCGAGCCCCGCCGCGTACACGCTCGAAGACATGGCCGACGACGCGGCGGCGCTGCTCGACCACCTGTCCATCGACAGCGCGCACGTGGTGGGCGGGTCGATGGGCGGCATGATCGCCCAGATCTTCGCCGCCCGCCACCAGGTCCGTACCAGATCGCTCGGGGTAATCTTCTCCAGCAACAACCAGGCGGCACTGCCGCCTCCCGGACCACGCCAACTCGCCGCGATTCTGCAGCGCCCCAAGGGTTCTGATCGCGAGGCGGTCATCGAGAACGCGGTGCGGGTGGCCCGGATCATCGGCAGCCCGGGTTATCCGGCGGCCGAGGAGCGGCTGCGCGCCGATGCGATCGAAGGGTACGACCGCAGCTACTACCCGGCCGGGGTCGCCAGGCACTTCGCCGCGATCCTGGGCAGCGGCAGCCTCCGGCGCTACAACCGGCAGACGACCGCGCCGACGGTGGTCATCCACGGCAAGGCGGACAAGCTGATGCGGCCGTCGGGCGGCCGGGCCGTCGCCCGGGCGATCCCCGGCGCCCGCCTCGTGTTGTTCGACGGCATGGGCCACGAATTGCCCGAGCCCCTGTGGGACGACATCGTCGGAGAACTGAAGACCACGTTCGCCGAAGCTCCCTGACTTTCGCGTCAAAGCACGTTCGGTGAAGTGCGCGTAGCATCCTCGGCAGGGCACGACGCGCCGTCTTACAGGAGATTCTCTTCGGGCTGTGTCCGGGGAAGGCCGTCTTGGCCTCGAAACGCAATCTCACGCCTCACTTCGACGACGTGCAGGCGCACTATGACCTCTCGGACGAGTTCTTCCGCTTGTTCCTCGATCCGTCCCAGACCTACAGCTGCGCGTACTTCGAACGCGAGGACATGACTTTGGAGGAAGCGCAGCTGGCCAAGGTCGATCTCGCACTCGGAAAACTCGGTCTGGAGCCGGGAATGACGCTGCTGGACGTCGGCTGCGGCTGGGGGTCGGTGATGATGCGCGCCGTGGAGTCCTACGACGTCGACGTCGTCGGACTGACGCTCAGCGCGAACCAGAAGGCTCACGTCGAGCGGCTGTTCGCGGAATCAGGCGACAGCAGACGCAAACGCGTCCTGCTGACCGGCTGGGAGCAGTTCGACGAACCCGTCGACCGCATCGTCTCGATCGGCGCGTTCGAGCACTTCGGGTTCGACCGCTACGACGACTTCTTCGCCATGGCCGCCCGGGCACTGCCCGAGGACGGCGTAATGCTGCTGCACACCATCACCGCGCTGACGATGCCCCAGATGACCGAGCGCGGGATGCCGCTGACCTTCGAGGTGGCCCGGTTCGTGAAGTTCATCCTGACCGAGATTTTCCCCGGTGGTCGGCTGCCGTCCATCGAGAAGGTCGAACAGCATGCGAGACCAGCGGGTTTCGACCTCACCCGCACGCAGTCGCTGCAGCCCCACTACGCGCGCACGCTGGACTGCTGGGCCGCGGCTCTGCGCTCGCGCCGGGACGAGGCGATCGCGGTGCAGTCAGAAGAGGTCTACGACCGGTACATGCACTACCTGACGGGCTGCGCAAAGGGCTTCCGGGTGGGCTACATCGACGTCAACCAGTTCACCCTGGCCAAGTAGCGCGGGCCTGCGGGTTGGCTCCCGTGCCACGCCGAACGCTAGTCTGATGCCTTCAGGACGCGTGTTTGCAGAAGCGCCGAGCCGCGTCTTCGGTACGGTCTTGCACAGTTGATATGGACCGGAAGCGGCGAAGCAGGGGAAATATGTCTGACCAATCCAGCGGCACGAAGGATCTGACGCCTCATTTCGAGGACATCCAGGCTCACTACGACCTGTCCGACGACTTCTTCGGTGTCTTCCAGGACCCGACCCGTAAGTACAGCTGTGCGTACTTCACCGGGCCGAATGTGACCCTCTCGGAAGCACAGATCGCCAACGTCGACCAGCACCTCGACAAGCTCGACCTCAAGCCCGGCATGACGCTGCTCGAGGTGGGCTGCGGCTGGGGCCTGACCCTGCAGCGCGCGATGGAGAAGTACGACGTCAACGTCATCGGCCTGACCTTGTCGAAGAACCAGAAGGCCTACTGCGATCAGCTGCTGGGCAAGCTCGACTCCGAACGCACGTTCGATGTCCGGCTGGAGGGCTGGGAGCAGTTCCACTCCCCCGTCGACCGCATCGTGTCCATCGAGGCGTTTGAGCACTTCGGCTTCGAGCGCTACGACGACTTCTTCAAGATGTGTTACGACGTCCTGCCCGAGGACGGCCGGATGACGATCCAGAGCAGCGTCGGGTACCACCCCTACGACCTGGCCGAACGCGGGAAGAAGCTGACGTTCGAACTGGCCCGGTTCATCAAGTTCATGATCACCGAGATCTTCCCCGGCGGCCGTCTGCCCACCACACAGATGATGGTCGAGCACGGCGAGAAGGCCGGGTTCGTGGTGCCTGAGACGATGTCGCTGCGCAACCACTACATCAAGACGCTCGGCATCTGGGCCGACCGCCTTGAGGCCAACAAGGACGCGGCGATCGCGGCGACCGACGAAGAGAACTACCAGCGCTACATGCGTTACCTCAAGGGCTGCCAGTACTACTTCATCGACGAGTCGATCGACGTCAGCCTCGTCACCTACCTGAAGCCGGCCGTCGCCGCCTAGTCAGACCGCAGAGCCGGACAAGAAGAATCCCCCGCACGCCTGAATGCGGGGGATTCCTCCTGTCGGCCCTCAGGCCGCGGCCGGTGTGCCGGTGTCGGCGGTCTCGGTGTCGGCGGTCTCGGTCTCGGTGTCGGCGGTCTCGGTGTCGGGGTCGGCGGTCTCGGTGTCGGCGTCGGTGGCATCCTGGTCTGCGTCGTCGATGTCCACCGCATCGTGGTCGACGGTGACCTCGTCCTCGTCGATCACCGTCTCGTCGTCGGTGACTGTTTCTTCACCGGTGGTGACTTCGTCCTCGTCGATCACCGTCTCGTCGCCGGTGGTCTCGTCGCCGGTGGCGGTCTCCTTCCCGGTACCCGCGGCTTCTTCCTCCACGGTGCCCTCAGTGACGGCAGTCTTTCCGACGTCGGTCTGGATGATCGTCGACCGACTCTGCGATGCGATCGCCGCGGCGGCGTCTTCGGTGCTCTCGCCGACGTCCGGCGACTGCACCTCATTTTTCGGGATGAAGTTCTGGATGAAGGCCTCGACGCCCTTGACGGCGGCCACCACCAGGTCGACACCGACCTTGAGCCAGTTCTGGAAGAGGTTGAACGGCAGTATCGTCGAACCCCGGCTCACCGCCGGATTGCCGCTCCAGTCGTAGCCGAGGTCGACCAGCTCCCGCAGTACCGGTTCAGCCAGGTCGATGAACGGCTTGGCCAGCCAGCCGAGCCCCGCCGAGTCGGCCAGCGAGCGGACGAGATCGGTGAGCGGCAGGCTCGTCGCAGGGATCATGATGTAGCTGTTGCCGAAGTCGTCGAAGCGACAGTTGCCGGGGTTGACCCCACAGTCGAGCTGCGGCGCCAGGGTCTGGTCGGTGTAGCCGTACGGCATCGGCAGGTCATCTTCGGCGTTCGGCGCAAGGTAGTACCCGTGCACCGTGTCGAACGCGGCGATCATGTTCGCGATGGCGAACAGGTTCCCCCAGTAGCGGGGGGCGTAGACTACCGGGTCGTATTCGAAACCTATTGTGGTGGTCGCGATTCCGGTATCGGTCGGCATGGGCGGTTCGAAGGACAGGTCGAGGATCGGCACGGGATCCCCAAGCAGGAAGCGCAGCCAGGCCAGCCGCTGCCACAACCCGCCGTCGGGATTCTGGATCCCTCCGATGGTGACGACCTTGAGCCGGTCTTTCACGGCGTCGGGAAGATCGCGACCGGCGATTTCGGCCAGCGCGTTGGCGACCACGGCGCCGCCCTGGGAGTACCCGAAGATGTAGACGTCCTCGTCGGAGTCCCCGAGGAACGGATCCAGCGCCGCCATCAGGTGGTCGACGCCTTCGTCGACCGAGACGTCCCACTTCTCACACCGGCCCGGAACACACCACCCCGGAAGAAAGGACATCGGCCAGAACGAGGCGGGATACGGAATGCCGACCAGATCCGGATCGGCACAGTCGGTGGTGCACACCAGCGGTCCGATGTACCGGCTCCAGGCGTTCTCTCGGTAACCCTCGATATCGGGGTCCGGTGTCCCGGTGCCCGGCACGATCAGCGCCGTGGCGCCGTACGCCAGCGCCGATACGAAGGCGGAGGCGACGCCCAATGCCATGACAGTGACGAAGGAGACGATGACGAGCACCAGTGCACGGGCCTGAGAACGCACGTGACAACGATCACATACCGCGGGCCACGTCGGCGGCGATTTTGCGATCTCGCCAGACCCCGATCCGGCCGCAAAGCATAGGGAAATTCCCGATTCGTCCCATCGGACGTTCGCTTACCGTCGGAGCATGGCCGACGTGCGGGGTGCGACGAACTTTCTCGCGGAGTGGTATCTGCCCGATCTCGCCGAGACGACGGTCGACGACATCGTCTCGCGGCTCGACGCGGCCACCGCCGCCGTCTCGGATGAAGGCAGGCGTGTCCGGCTGGTGGTGACGCTGTCGGTCCCCACCGACGAGGTGCTCTACGGCGTGTTCGACGCCGAGTCCCCCGATGCTGTCGGCGCCGCCTGCCGGCGCGCAGGAGTCCCCCATCAGCGGTTATCCACACACGTGGTGGCCCGCTTCGTCAGCACCGGAGCAGCCTAAAGGCACGCAGTGCCAATACTTTGCCCCCGCGTTCACTCCTCGGGCGCTCCGGCGCCGGTCCCACACTGTGGCCCGTGAAAGCACTGGAAGATCCCACTTCTGGCCGTCGGTGAAATTTTCTTGACGATCGATTACCGAATTGACGGCCACGGTGCTATGTTGCTGCGCGAGGGTGCTCTTCGGTCGTCGTCGCGGTAGGCCAGGGGGACACCGTCGACTTCTGGCCGAGATGCCCGGGTCTCCGTTCGTGGGGGACGGCACTCCGGCAGGGCCAGGAAGCCGGCGACCGAGGAGCACTCTCAGAAGCCAAATACCAAGAAGCCCCGCACCGGACAGGTGCGGGGCTTCTTGTCGAGCGTGGTCGGATCCGGCTCCGCCTACTCCTCCGGCCTCATGGTCGGATCCGGCTCCGCCTACTCCTCCGTGAAATTCCGGGTCACCGCCGGGTCGACCGGGATTCCGGGGCCCGTGGTGGTGGAGACGACGACCTTCTTCAGGTAGCGGCCCTTCGACGAGGACGGCTTGGCGCGCAGCACCTCGTCGAGCGCGGCGCCGTAGTTCTCGGCGAGCTTCTTCTCGTCGAACGACGCCTTACCGATCACGAAGTGGAGGTTGGCCTGCTTGTCGACGCGGAAGTTGATCTTGCCGCCCTTGATGTCCGCGACGGCCTTGGCCACGTCCGGGGTCACCGTGCCGGTCTTCGGGTTCGGCATCAGACCGCGGGGGCCGAGGATACGGGCGATGCGGCCGACCTTGGCCATCTGGTCCGGCGTCGCGATCGCCGCGTCGAAGTCGAGCATGCCGCCCTGGATCTGCTCGATCAGGTCGTCGCTGCCGACGATGTCGGCGCCGGCGGCCTGCGCCTGCTCGGCCTTGTCGCCGACGGCGAACACGGCCACCCGCGCGGTCTTACCGGTGCCGTGCGGCAGGTTCACGGTGCCGCGGACCATCTGGTCGGCCTTGCGGGGGTCGACACCGAGCCGGATCGCGACCTCGACGGTGGCGTCCTGCTTCTTCGACGACGTCTCCTTGGCCAGCTTCGCGGCCTCCAGCGGCGTGTAGAGCCGGCTCCGGTCGACCTTCTCGGCGGCTTCCTTGTAAGCCTTGCTGTTCTTGCTCATTGATTTCTCCTTAATTCAGAAGTTGTGGTGCGGGCCGATGCCAGCCCTTCCACGGGATGCGGTCCTACTCGACCGTGATCCCCATCGACCGGGCGGTGCCCGCGATGATCTTGGCGGCCTGATCGATGTCGTTGGCGTTCAGGTCTTCCTTCTTGGTCTCGGCGATCTCACGCACCTGATCCCACGTCACCTTGGCGACCTTGGTCTTGTGCGGCTCGCTCGAACCCTTCGGCACACCGGCGGCCTTGAGCAGCAGCTTGGCGGCCGGCGGGGTCTTCAGCGCGAACGTGAAGCTGCGATCCTCGTAGACGGTGATCTCCACGGGGATGACGTTGCCGCGCTGCGACTCGGTCGCGGCGTTGTACGCCTTGCAGAACTCCATGATGTTGACGCCGTGCTGGCCGAGCGCGGGTCCGACCGGCGGGGCGGGGTTGGCCTGCCCGGCCTGGATCTGCAGCTTGATCAGCCCGACGACCTTCTTCTTCGGGGGCATGGCTGTGCTTTCTCTCTTCTCTCGTTCTATCCGAAGTGCGGCTTGGGGCCCGCGTTAAATCTTGGCGACCTGGTTGAAGGTCAGTTCGACCGGGGTCTCACGTCCGAAGATCGACACCAGCACCTTGAGCTTCTGCTGTTCGGCGTTGACCTCGCTGATCGACGCGGGCAGCGTCGCGAACGGGCCGTCCATGACGGTGACGGACTCGCCCACCTCGAAGTCGACCTCGATGACGGGCCGCTCGATGCCGCCGGTCTCCGACGCCGCAGCCGCGGCGGACGACGCGGCCGCCTTGCCGGGCTTCTTGGCCGCGGCGGGCGGCAGCAGGAACTTCACCACGTCGTCGAGCGACAGCGGCGACGGCCGCGACGTCGCGCCGACGAAGCCGGTCACGCCGGGCGTGTTGCGCACCGCGCCCCACGACTCGTCGTTGAGCTCCATACGGACCAGGATGTAGCCGGGCAGCACCTTGCGGTTGACCTGCTTGCGCTGGCCGTTCTTGATCTCGGTGACCTCTTCGGTGGGCACCTCGACCTGGAAGATGTAGTCGCCGACGTCCAGGTTCTGCACGCGGGTCTCGAGATTGGCCTTCACCTTGTTCTCGTAACCGGCGTAGGAGTGGATCACGTACCACTCGCCCGGCTGCAGCCGCAGCTCCTTCTTGAGCGCGACAGCCGGATCCTCGTCCTCGGCGTCCTCGCCAGCCGCCTCGGCGACATCGTCATCGGCACCTTCAGCGGCGGGTGCGGCGTCCTCGTCGCTGCCCACGGCCTCGGCGTCGGCACCAGCGCGAACCTCGGCGTTGGTCTCGTCGACGTCGATGGTGTCGACGGTGTCGCCCGAAGGCGCTTCGCCGTCGAAGCTAGTCACGTGTTCAGTCCTCTCTCACTGTCTGCCTGGCCCGCGGTCAGCCGAAGATCCAGGTCACGAGCTTGGCCAGGCCCAGGTCCACGCCGCCGATCAGCGCCACCATGAACACCAGGAACAGCAGCACGACCGTCGTGTAGGTCACCATCTGCTTGCGGTTGGGCCAGATGACCTTCCGCAGCTCGCCGACAACTTCCTTCAGGTAGTTGAGGACGAACAGGAACGGATTACGGGACGGGCCGTCCTTGGGCTTCCGGGCCGTTTTCTTCTTGGCCTTGGGCCCCTTGCCGCCGTCCTTGGAATCAGAAGCCTCGGTGTCGGGCGCCTGCTCGGTGTCCGTGTCGGCGCCCTCGGTCCCGGCCGGGCGCCGCGACCGCTTGCCCGTGGGACGCAGCGGACGCGTCACGACCGCGGTCTGGCCGCGGGTGTCACCGTCGTCGGTCTGTGCGCCGCTGTCGGTGTCAGCGGAGCTGACACCGTCGCGCTCGTCGCTCACCGCATGCATCCCATCTGATCGTCGTTTCATGTCGACACCCTCCAGTATCCAGACCCGGCGGGTGACCACACTTGTCGAGTATTCAGTTTGAGCAGGGGCGACAGGACTTGAACCTGCAACCTGCGGTTTTGGAGACCGCTGCTCTGCCAGTTGAGCTACGCCCCTTCACGGGTCCCTAGAGGCCCACACAATTCGCGCGCTCCCCGTTCGGTCGATCTGAGCCGACGGACAGCGCGCTTAACTGGGAAAACCCCGGACGCCCGAGTGTAGCGCGCCGGGGTCCCGAGTTACTAATCCACGTCCTCCAGGTCGTGCTGGACGGGCTTGCGGACCACCTGGCCGGTTTCGGGATCCCAGCCGGCCGAGATCGAGTTGTCGCCCTCATGGCCCATCAAGGTCGTGAACGCCTCCATCACGACCTCGCCGTGCTGGTTGGTCAGCACGTTGCGCGTGGTCACGATGTCGGCGCCGAAACGCTCGGTGACGGTCTCGATGTGCATGACACCGGTGACCTCGTCGCCTTCTTTGATGTGCTGATGGAACAGGAACTTCTGGTCCACCTGCACGATCTGCATGGTTTCGAAGCCGACGTCGACGTGCTGGAAGAAGTGGCGCTGGATCATCACGGCGAAGATCGACAGAAACGTCGGCCCGGCGACCAGACCCGGATGACCGAGCGCGGCGGCGGCCTCCACATCGTGGGACGCCGGATCGGTGGCCTTGACCGCCTTCGCGTACTGGCGGATCTGCTCGCGGCCCACCACGTAGGGATCGGGGTACTTGTAGACCATCCCGCGGATGTCTGTCTTGAGTGCCATGGTCCGAAACCTGCCTATGCGAGCTTCGCGACAGCGACGGCGCGGCCGAAGATCTTCTTCCCACCGGCGGTGGCGCTGAGCGCGATCGTGACCGACTTGGACTCGGGATCAACCGATTTCACCCGGCCGTTGAACACGATCTCGGCGCCTCTGCCGTCGTTGGGGACGGGCACGACGGCGGTGAAGCGCACGTTGTACTCGGTGACCGCGGCCGGATCACCCACCCATTCGGTCACGTAGCCACCGCCCAGACCCATGGTGAGCATGCCGTGCGCGATCGCGGTGTCCAGACCGACCTGCTTGGCGATCTCGTCATCCCAGTGGATCGGGTTCAGGTCGCCCGATACGCCCGCATAGTTGACCAGGTCGGCCCGGGTGAGCGGGATGACCCTCTCGGGCAGCTGATCGCCGACGTTGACCGAACTGAACTCACGCAGTGCCATGTGAAAAGCCACTCTCTCCGTCTTCTTCGCTACGCCCCGCCAGGGTGGTGTAGGACTCCTGCACAACATCGCCGCTGCGATTGCTGACGACGTTCTTGGTGACGATGATGTCGGCGCCGTGGGCTTGGCGCACGGACTCGATCCACACGTCGCAGTACAGCTCGTCACCGGCCTTGATGGGGCGGACGAACTTGAGCACCTGATCGACCTGGACGATCTGCGCGTCCGTGATACCGATTCCGGCCGCAGCGAACATCGCCGACTGGGCCTGATAGCCGAACACCGAGATGAAGGTGAGCGGGGCCAGCAGCGCGTCGTAACCCAGGTCCGCAGCGGCCTGCTCGTCGAAGAAGGCGGAATCGTCGTTCTTGACCGCGGTCGCGTACTCGCGGATCTTCTCTCGCCCCACGACGTAGTGGTCGGGATAACGGAAGTGCGTCCCGACGTATCCGTCCAGAAAAGACACGGCCCAGTCGCGTCGCTTAGCGCGACTCTTTGTGCGCCTGGTGCTTGCCGCAGTTCGGGCAGAACTTCTTGATCTCGAGCCGGTCGGGATCGTTGCGGCGGTTCTTCTTGGTGATGTAGTTGCGGTGCTTGCACACCTCGCAGGCCAAGGTGATCTTGGGCCGTACGTCAGTACTGGAGGCCACGTCAGTCGTCCTTCGTTAAACGTTCGTACTCGTTTGTGTAGCGGTGGGGGGGCTCGATCCCCCGACCTCACGATTATGAGTCGTGCGCTCTAACCAGCTGAGCTACACCGCCGCGGACGGATCCGGGCCGGCGCACACGGTCGCTCCACCCTTCTCCACCGAGCCCCCTAACGGAATCGAACCGTTGACCTTTTCCTTACCATGGAAACGCTCTGCCGACTGAGCTAAGGGGGCCTTCGCTCGCTGAAGTGCCGCGAGCCTTAAAGAGGGTACATTCTCTGCGTTTACCGCGCCAAACCGCTGGTCATAACCGCTGTTAGACCCCGAATCGGGGCTGCTCGCGGCGGCGCGGGCCGGCACTGCCTACGCTGACTTCATGGCTGCCACGGACCACACCGACCGCCTCTACTTCAGACAGCTGCTGTCCGGCCGGGACTTCGCGGCCGGAGACATGATCGCCCAGCAGATGCGCAACTTCGCCTATCTGATCGGCGACCGGGAGACCGGCGACACCGTCGTCGTCGATCCGGCCTATGCGGCCCAGGATCTGGTCGACGCCGTGGAGGCCGACGGCATGCGGCTGTCCGGCGTGCTCGTCACCCACCACCACCCCGACCACGTCGGCGGGTCGATGATGGGTTTTGAACTCAAGGGTCTGGCCGAGTTGCTGGAGCGGGTCAGCGTCCCCGTTCACGTCAACGCCCACGAGGTGGACTGGGTCGCGCGGATCACCGGCATCGCCCCCAGCGAGCTGACCTCGCACCAGCACGGCGACAAGGTGTCCGTGGGCGACATCGAGATCGAACTACTGCACACCCCGGGCCACACCCCGGGCAGCCAGTGCTTCCTGCTGGACGGACGGCTGGTCGCCGGCGACACGCTGTTTCTCGAAGGATGCGGCCGCACCGACTTTCCCGGCGGCAACGTCGACGACATGTTCCGCAGCCTGCAGGCGCTCGCGCAGCTGCCCGGTGATCCGACCGTGTTCCCCGGGCACTGGTACTCCGCCGAGCCGAGCGCATCGCTGTCGCAGGTACGCAACACCAACTACGTCTACCGAGCGAGCAACCTCGACCAGTGGCGCATGCTGATGGGTGGCTGACGACCGGTTTCCCGGGCCGTCTACTACTTGAACGCCGAGCCGATCCCGCACTCCCACAGCCCCAGCTTCGGGACACCGCTGGACGGTCGCTCCCGGCGACGCCGGGCACGCCGTTCCGACTCCACCAGCTCCGCAGGCCGATTCCGCTTCGCACGCATGGCTTCCTCCTCAGGTCTGGGCGCGATACCCCCCTCAAGCACCGCGCCTGCTCTCGACGCTACGAATGCGTGTCGGCGCCGGACCGCGTAGTCGGCTACCTGTTTCCGGCCCGTCGCCGGCAATCCCGGCTACGTAGTGGCGCGTGGCCCGCTGTTAGGTTCGAGCCATGACCAGCAGCGTCTCCTACGAACTCGCACACTCCGTGGCCACCATCACCCTCGACGACGGCAAGGTGAACGTGCTCGGGCCCGCGATGCAGGCCGCGATCAACGAGGCGCTCGACCGCGCCGAAGCCGACAAGGCCAAGGCTGTGGTGCTCGCCGGGAATTCGCGGGTTTTCAGCGGCGGCTTCGACCTCGGGGTGTTCCAGTCCGGTGAGGCCGCCGCGGCGCTGGGCATGCTCTCCGGCGGCTTCGAACTGTCGAAGCGCACACTGACGTTCCCGGTCCCGGTGATCATCGCGGCCACCGGCCCGGCGATCGCGATGGGTTCCTTCCTGCTGCTGTCGGCCGATCACCGTGTCGGTCAGCCGAAGTCGCGCTGCCAGGCCATCGAGGTGGCCATCGGCATGACCATCCCGATCTCGGCGCTGGAGATCATGCGAATGCGGCTGACCCCGGCGGCGTTCGAACGGGCCGCCGCGCTGGCGGCGACGTTCGCCGGTGACGAGGCGATCGCAGCGGGCTGGCTCGACGAGATCGTCGAGGCCGACCAGGTGCTGCCCCGCGCCCAGCAGGTCGCGGCCGAGGCGGCCGCCACCCTGCACACCGGCGCGCACCTGGCCACCAAGCTCAAGGCACGCAAGACCGCCCTCGATGCCATTCAGGCCGGAATCGACGGCCTGGCAACGGAATTCACGCTGGGGTGAGCTACGTCCGGGCTGACGTTGACGAAGCGGGACTGGATCTGACGTCGAGCGTGCCGACCACCCGACCGCCGGCCGCGTACACGACGGAGAAGCCGCCGTCCTTGTCCGTCACCGTCGACGTGTCGTAGCCGTCGCCCCAACCCCGGTATGTCAGCACGAAATCCCCGATCCGGCAGGTGAATCCGGGCACCGTGTTCCAGACAGCGGGCCGGCCCGCCGCCGTGAGCCCGGCGACGAGCCCCTGTTGGGTGGCGTCCCGCCAGTGTTCCGCGACGATCGGCCGTCCCGCCGCGACGTTGTGCGCGATCGTGACATCCCCTGCGGCATAGACGTTGCGCACCGATGTGCGCATGTGTTCGTCGACCACCACCCGGCCCCGGCGGAGCGCCAGGCCCGCGTCGGCGGCCAGTCGGATGTCGGGGCGCACTCCGGTGGCCGCGACCACCACCTCCCCGCCGGCCCGGTCCCCCGACGACAGCGTCACCCCGGCGTCGTCGACCGCGGTCACCGTCGTCGACAGCACCACTCGCACACCGGCATCGGAGAGCATCTCGACGACGCGCTTGCCGACCTCGACCCCGAACCGGCGCTGCAGCGGCACCGATTCGGGCACCACCACGGTGGTCGCCGGCCCGAGCCCGGCCAGGCGGGCGGCGGCCTCGCAACCGACAAGCCCGCCGCCGATCACCGCCGCGCTCGACGCGTGCCGGGCGGCCATCTTCAGCGCCACGGCGTCGGAGAAGGTGCGCAACCGTTGGGCGCGATGCCCGCCGGGAACGTCCAGCGGCACCGCGGCCGCGCCGGGTGCGAGCACCAGATGCCAGTACGGATATCGGGCGCCGCCGGTGGTGACCACCTCCCGGGCGTCGACGTCGATGTGCTCGACCGTGACCCCCAGCAGCAGGTCGATGTCGTGGCGCCGGAACCAGCCGGCGCTGTGCAGGTCCAGATCCGTGTGCCCGCAGCCGAGGAACTCCTTGCTCAGCGGCGGTTTCGCGTAGGGCAGCGCCGGGTCAGCCGACACGATGCACACCGGGATGCGCGGATGCCTGCTGCGGAACGTCTCGGCCGCGCTGACGCCCGCGGGTCCACTACCGATGGCCAGGAACCCGGGTGCCACCATGGGCTGGGGATACCACTTCGGCCGGTCGTCCAATCCGAACCGTTGAGCCGCGCTGACCTGGTGTGCGAGCATCTGCCCATGGAGCCGTTCGGGGACCCTGAAGCCCGTATCCGGGATCTGGAGCGGCCCCTCGCCGATCAGGCCCGGGCCAACGAGCTCGGCGCACAGCCGAACCTCTACAACGGTTCGCCGTACTACGCTCCCCCGCAGCGAGTGGTGCACAAGCGCCCGCACAGCACCGCGCTGTGGCTGATCCCGGTCGCGCTGGTCGCCGTGATCGCCGGCGCGGTCGCCGCCGCGGTGATGTTCTTCGACACCGCCGACTCGGACGGCCGCCCGGTGCCGATCGCCGGCGGGGGCGGACCCCTCGACCCGCCACCGGGTCTCGGCGCGCAGACCCGTATCGACTCCACCGAGCAGATCGTGACGGTGGAAGCCGGCAGCTTTCTGAGCATCGGCGGCGTCGAAACCAGGCGGACGGTCATCTGCCAGGACGGCACGGTGAGCGTCTCCGGCGTGCGCAACGTCATCGAGATCCAGGGTGGCTGCCTGCTGGTCAACGTGTCGGGCGTCGAGAATTCCGTGACCATCGAGTCCGCGGGGTCTGTTCACGCATCCGGTTTCGACAACCGCGTGACCTACCGCTCCGGTGACCCCGAGATCTCGAAGTCAGGGGTCGGCAACGTCGTCGAACGGGGCTGAGGCCGTCTCCCCCGCGATCCCGTGGGCGACCGCCGCCGTCGTAGGCTGACCCACGATGGCGCTGCACCTGCACCGGGCCGACCGCACCGACCTGCTAGCCGACGGCCTCGGCGCGATGCTGGCCAGCCCACCCGCCGACCCGTTCGCCGAGGATCTGGTGCTGGTCTCGGCGCGCGGCACCGAGCGCTGGCTGAGCCAGCGCCTTTCCCACCTGCTCGGCCGCGGCGCCGGCGAGGACGGTATCTGCGCGGGGATCACGTTTCGCCATCCGCGGTCGTTGATCGCCGAGCTGACGGGCACCGATGAGGAGGACCCGTGGTCTCCCGAGGCGATGGTGTGGCCGCTGCTCGACGTCATCGACCGCTGCATCGCCGAACCCTGGTGCGCGACGCTGGCCACTCACCTCGGCCACTTCGCCGACGGCGAGGAGAGGTCACTGCGGCAGGGCCGGCGGTACGCCGTGGCACGCCGCCTCGCCGGCCTGTTCGACTCCTATGCCCGGCAGCGGCCGCAGCTGCTCATCGACTGGATCGACGGCCGCACCGAAGATCTGGACGAGGACCTGCAGTGGCAGCCCGAGCTCTACCGCGCACTGCTGCGCGCCGTCGCCGCCGACCCGCCGCACGTCCGCCAGGCGGAAGCCGTGGCACGGCTGCGTCATTCCGCCACCGAGCTGCCGGAGCGGCTGTCGCTGTTCGGGCACACCCGGCTACCGGTCACCGAGATCGAGCTGCTGGACGCGGTAAGCACCCATCACGAGCTGCACCTGTGGTTGCCGCACCCCAGCGCGCAACTGTGGGATGCGCTCGCCGACATCCACGGCGTCGCTGCCCGCCGAACCGACACCTCGCACCGCAGAGTCGGGCATCCGTTGCTGGCCACCCTCGGGCGGGATCTGCGTGAACTGCAGCGCGGGCTGCCCGCAGACGTCGGGACCGACGAGACCGTCGGCCCGGCCGGCCGGCCGGACACCCTGCTGGGCTGGCTGCAGTCCGACCTCATCGCGAATTCGGTGCGGCCGCAAGATCGTTCGTATCGCGGTGGCGATCGGTCGGTGCAGGTGCACAGCTGCCACGGCGCCGCCCGCCAGGTGGACGTGCTGCGGGAGGTGCTGCTCGGCCTGCTCGCCGACGATTCCACCCTGGAACCCCGCGACATCTTGGTGATGTGCCCCGACATCGAGACCTACGCCCCGCTGATCGTCGCCGGCTTCGGCCTCGGCGATGTCGTCACCGACGCCCATCCGGCGCACCGGCTGCGGGTCAAGCTCGCCGACCGGGCGCTGACGCAGACCAATCCGCTGCTCGGCGTCGCGCGCCAGCTGCTCGGGCTGGCGGGTGGGCGCGCCACCGCCGGTGAGGTGCTGAACCTGGCCGAGGCCGCGCCGGTGCGGGAGCGCTTCCGGTTCTCCGACGACGACCTCGACGCGATCGGCGACTGGGTGCGCGAGGCGAACATCCGCTGGGGTTTCGACCGTGACCACCGCCGCCCCTACGGCGTCGACTTCGTGCAGAACACCTGGCGGTTCGGCGTCGACCGGGTGCTGGCCGGCGTGGCGATGTCCGACGACTCCCGCGCCTGGCTGGACACCACGCTGCCGCTCGACGATGTCAGCAGCAACTGCGTCGAACTGGCCGGCCGGCTGGCCGACTACGTCGACTGTCTGCACCGGGTGGTCGAATCACTCACGGGCACAGCGTCGTTGAGCAGCTGGCTGACCCGGCTGTCGGACGGGCTGGACATGCTGACCGCGGTGTCGGATGCCGACCTGTGGCAGACCGCTCAGGTCCAGCGCGAGCTCAACGGCATCCGCACCGTCGCCGGCGCCCATGCCGGGATCGAGTTGCGGCTCTCCGATGTCCGGGCGCTGCTGGACCGCCATCTCGCGGGCCGGCCGACCCGGGCCAACTTCCGCACCGGCACACTGACCGTCTGCACCATGGTGCCGATGCGTTCGGTCCCCCATCGGGTGGTGTGCCTGGTGGGTCTGGACGACGGCGTGTTCCCGCGCGTCGGCGTGGTCGACGGTGACGACGTGCTGGCCCGCGACCCGATGACCGGCGAGCGTGACCTGCGCGCCGAGGACCGGCAGCTGCTGCTCGACGCGGTCGGGGCGGCGACCGAGAGACTCGTGATCACCTACACGGGCGCCGACGAGGTGAGCGGTCAGCGCAAACCGCCCGCCGTCCCGGTGATCGAGCTGCTCGACGCCCTCGACCTCACCACCACCGCCCCGGTGCGCGACCACGTGCTGATCGAACATCCGTTGCAGCCCTTCGACATCGACAATGTCACCCCGGGCAGGCTCGGCATGCCCCCTGACCTGCCGTTCACGTTCGACCCGACCGCGCTGACCGCCGCCCGGGCCGCGGCCGGGCACCGTGACGAGCGGCCGCGGCTGCTCGGTGCGCTGCTGCCCGCCCCGCCCCCGGCCGACATCGCCCTCGATGAGCTGGTCGGCTTCTTCAAGGATCCGGTGAAGGGTTTCTTCCGCGCGCTGGACTACACGCTGCCGTGGGATGTCGACGCAGTCGAGGACGCGATGCCCGTGGAGATCGACGCGCTGGCCGAATGGAAGATCGGCGACCGCATGCTCGACGACATGCTGCGGGGCATGAGCACGGCCGATGCGCAGCAGGCGGAATGGCGGCGCGGCTCGCTGCCGCCGGGCCGGCTGGGCTGGCGCAAGGCGCAGGAGATCGCGGCGCGCTCGGCCGCCCTGGCCGCCGAGGCACAGCGTCACCGCACCCAGGACCCGCGGGCCGTCGACGTCGACGTCGCGGTGGGGCCGTCGCGGCGGCTGACCGGCACCGTGCCGCGCCTGTACGGCGACCACATGGTGGCCGTCACGTATTCCAAACTCGACGGCCGGCACCTGCTGGAGTCCTGGATCCGCCTGGTGGCGTTGACCGTTCACCGTCCCGGCACCGACTGGACCGCGGTGTGCATCGGCCGGGGAAACAGCCGGGGCGGCAGGGACGGCGCCGTCAGGCAGCGGCTGCTCGGCCCGCCGGACTCCGCCGTCGAGGTGCTGCGGGATCTGGTCGCGATGTACGACGCCGGCCGCCGAGCCCCGATCCCGTTGCCGCTCAAGACGTCCTACGCCTGGGCCGAGACCGAGCACCACCGCGGTTCGCCAATGCGCGAAGCGGGCTGGAAGTGGCGGTCCGGTCGTTTTCCCGGCGAGGACGCCGACCGCGCCCACGTCCGGGTGTGGGGTCCGAATTTCCCGCTGTCGGGTCTGGTGGAGGCGGGCCTGCCCGATTTCGCCGCGCGGCTGTGGTCACCGCTGCTGCATGCCGAGAGGACACCGCCGTGACGGAGCCCTTCGAGCTGCTCGGCCCGCTGCCCGCCCCGCGCACCACCACGGTGCTGGAGGCCAGCGCCGGCACCGGCAAGACCTTCGCGCTCGCCGGTCTGGTCACCCGCTACGTCGCCGAGGGCGTGGCGACCCTGGACCAGATGCTGCTCATCACGTTCGGCCGCGCCGCCAGTCAGGAACTACGCGAGCGGGTGCGCCGCCAGATCGTGGACGCGGTGCGCGCATTCGACGATCCCGCCGGCGCCGCCGACAACGAGGTCCTCGCCCACCTTCTCGACGGCACCGCCGAGGAACTGGCCGACCGCCGGCAGCGGCTCCGGGACGCGCTGGCCGGTTTCGACGCCGCCACCATCGCCACCACCCACCAGTTCTGTCAGCTGGTGCTGCGCTCGCTGGGCGTCGCCGGCGACACCGACTCCGGCGTGGAGCTGGTGGAAAGCCTCGACGACCTGGTGACCGAGATCGTCGACGACCTGTACCTGGCGCATTTTGGGCAGCAGCGCGACGAGCCGCTGCTGTCCTACGACGCGGCGCTGAACCTGGCCCACGAGGTGGTCCGCAACGCGCACACCGAGTTACGGCCCGCCGACCCGCCGCCCGGCTTCGACCCGCACGTGCGGGTCCAGTTCGCCCGCGCGGTCTGCGCCGAACTGGAGACCCGCAAACGCCGGCTCGGCATCCTGCACTACGACGACCTGCTCTCCCGGCTGGCCCGGGCGCTGGAGCCGCAGGACTCCCCCGCGCGGGCCCGGATGCGGCGGCGCTGGTCGATCGTGATGGTCGACGAGTTCCAGGACACCGACCCCGTGCAGTGGCAGATCATCGACCGCGCGTTCAGCGGCCACGCCACGGTGATCCTGATCGGGGACCCGAAGCAGGCGATCTACGCGTTCCGCGGCGGCGACATCGTCACCTATCTGCACGCCGCCTCCACCGCCGGCGAGCAGAAGACGTTGGGCACCAACTACCGCAGCGACGGCCCGCTGGTCGAGAGCCTGCAGGCGGTCATGCGGGACGCGCAGCTCGGCGATCCGCGGATCGTGGTGCACCGGGTGCACGCCCACCACAAGGAGCACCGCCTGCAGGGCGCGCCGCACAACGCGCCGTTCCGGCTCCGGGTGGTCAGCCGTGACCAGTTCGGCACCCATCCCGACAAACCCGTTCCGATCGACCGGCTCCGCCGGCACATCCCGAAGGACCTCGCCACCGACATCGCCGCGCTGCTGGCCGGTGGCGCGACGTTCTGCGGGAACCCGCTGCACCCCGGCGACATCGCGGTGATCGTGGAGAGCCACCGCGACGGCCACGCGTGTTTCGACGCACTCACCGCTGCCGGTGTCCCGGCGGTCTACACCGGCGACTCGGACGTGTTCTCCTGCCCTGCCGCCGATGACTGGCTGTGCCTGCTGGAGGCCTTCGACCAGCCGCACCGGTCCGGGCTGGTGCGCGCCGCGGCCACCACGATGTTCTTCGGCGAGACCGCTGAAACCCTTGCCGCCCAAGACGACACACTGACCGATCGGGTCGCCGAGACACTCAGGCAGTGGGCGGATTTCGCGCGGGAACGCGGGGTCGCCGCGGTGTTCGAGGCCGCTTCGCTGGGCGGCATGGGTGAGCGGGTGCTGTCCTGGGTGGACGGTGAGCGGCACATGACCGACCTCGCGCACCTGACCCAGGTGCTGCAGGCCGTCGCCCACCGCGAGCACTTCAGCCTGCCGGCGCTGCGCGACTGGCTGCGCACCCAGCGCGACGAACGCAGCGGCGCCCCCGAACGCAACCGCCGGCTCGACAGCGACGCCGCGGCCGTGCAGATCATGACGGTGTGGGTGAGCAAGGGCCTGCAGTTCCCGGTGGTGTACCTGCCGTTCGCGTTCAATCGCAACGTCCAGACCCGCGACGTGGTGACGTTCCACGAGTCCACACCGGCTGGCGACGTCCGCTGTCTGCACATCGGCGGCGAGCTCAGCCCCGACCACGCCGCGGCCCAGCAGCAGGGCCGGCGCGAGGCCGCCGGCGATGACGTGCGCCTGACCTACGTCGCGATGACGCGCGCGCAGTCCCAGGTGGTCGCGTGGTGGGCGCCGTCCCACGACGAACCCAACGGCGGGCTGTCCCGGCTGCTCCGCGGGCGTGCGCCCGGCGAGGCCGCCGTGCCCGACCGGTGCGATCCGCCCCGCATCGACGACGCCGACGCGATGGCGCTGCTGCGCGCCTGGTCCGACGCGGGCGGACCTGCCCTGGAGGAGTCGGTCATCGCGCCTGCGGTCGAGGTCGAGCTGCCCACTGCGCTAGATGATCTGGACGTCCGGCACTTTCACCGGCAGATCGACACGTCGTGGCGGCGGACGTCGTACTCCGGCCTCATCCGGGCGGTGGAGGCCGAGCAGGGCGCCGGGGTGACCAGTGAGCCCGAGGTCGCCGAACTCGACGACGAGACCGGTGAGGTTCCGGTGCAGGAGCCGGCCGAAGCCGGCGAGCCGATGCCGTCCCCGATGGCAGACCTGCCGATGGGCGCCAAGTTCGGCACGCTGGTGCACGCGGTGCTGGAGACCGCCGATCCGTTCGCCCCCGATCTGGCCGCCGAGCTGGAGGCGAAGATCGGCGACCACTCGCTGTGGTGGCCCGTCGACGTGCCGGCCGCGGAGCTTGCCGCCGCGCTCGTACCGATGCACGACACCCCGCTCGGACCGCTGGCGCCCGGAGTCACCCTGCGCGACATCGGGCTGCGGGACCGGTTGCGGGAGATGGAGTTCGAGTTCCCGCTCGCCGGCGGGGACCGCCGGTCCTCGACGCCGTCGATCACCCTGGCCGACGTCGGCCGGCTGCTCGCCGAGCACCTGCCCGCCGGCGACCCGCTGGCGCCCTACGCCGACCGGCTGACCGACAGCGTCCTGGCCGCCCAGTCGCTGAAGGGCTATCTGACCGGGTCTTTGGACGCGGTGCTGCGGATCGGGGGGCGCTACCTGGTGGTCGACTACAAGACCAACTGGCTGGGCGATCCGTCCCGCCCGCTGACCGCCGCAGACTACGGCCGGGCCCGGCTGGCCGAAGCGATGCTGCACTCCGACTACCCGCTGCAGGCGCTGTTGTATTGCGTTGTGCTGCACCGCTTCCTGCGGTGGCGTCAGTCCGGATACGATCCGGAGCAGCACCTCGGCGGGGTGCTGTACCTGTTCGTGCGCGGCATGTGCGGTCCGCAGACCCCGACCGTCGACGGCCATCCAGCCGGGGTGTTCAGCTGGCGGCCGCCGGCCGCGCTGGTCGAGGCCCTGTCGGAGCTGCTGGACGCCGGGACGGCGGCCGCATGACCGTCGACGCGTTCGCCGCACTGTTCGAACCCGCGGATGTACAGGTGGCGCAACGGCTCACGACCCTGGTCCGGGACGACGACGACCGGGTGGCGCTGGCCGTCGCGCTGGCGGTGCGCGCGCTGCGCGGCGGCTCGGTGTGCGTCGACCTGCGCACGATCGCCGGGCAGGCCGGAATGCCGGAGCTGCCGTGGCCGTCACCGGATCAGTGGCTGACCGCGGTGCGGGCCAGTGCGCTCGCCGACCGACAGGTGCTGCGGGTGCACGGCGACCTGCTCTACCTGGACCGGTACTGGCGGGAGGAACAGCAGGTCCGCGACGACGTGCTGGCGCTGCTGGCCGCCGCGCCGCGCGGACCTGTCCCGGGCCTGGAGCGGCTGTTTCCCAACGGCTGGGAAGAACAGCGCGCCGCCGCCAAAGTTGCTCTGCAGCAATCGCTGACGGTGCTCACCGGCGGGCCCGGCACCGGCAAGACGACGACGGTGGCACGGCTGCTGGCCGCGATCGCCGAGCAGGCCGAGGTGGCCGGCGGCACGCCGCCGCGGATGGCGCTGGCCGCACCGACCGGCAAGGCGGCGGCCCGGCTGCAGGACGCGGTGCACGACGAGCTCGGCAGGCTCACCGAGGTCGATCGGAAGCGGCTGGCGGGCCTGCGGGCCACCACCTTGCACCGGCTGCTCGGCAGCAGACCGGGCACGTCGTCACGGTTCCGGCACCACCGCGACAACCGGCTTCCGCACGACGTCATCGTCGTCGACGAGACCTCGATGGTGTCGCTGACGATGATGGCGCGGCTGCTGGAGGCGGTGCGCCCGGACGCGCGGCTGCTGTTCGTCGGCGACCCCGACCAGTTGGCGTCGGTGGACGCCGGCGCGGTGCTCGCCGACCTGGTGGACGGTCTGGGCAGCGCCGGGGTGGTCGAGCTCAAGACGCCGCACCGCTACGGCGAGACCATCGGATCGCTGGCGCAGGCGATCCGCGCCGGCGACGCCGATGCCGCGCTGGCGGTGCTGCGCGCGGGCGGCGACGCGGTGGCGTGGCTGGACACCGACGATGCCGCGGGCCCGCTGCGGCCCACGCTGACGTCCCGCGCCGAGCAGCTGCGCCGGGCGGCGCTGCTCGGCGACGCCGGGGCGGCGCTGGCGGTGCTCGACAGTCACCGGCTGCTGTGCGCACACCGTCGCGGGCCGTTCGGTGTGACGCACTGGAACCGTCAGGTGGAACGTTGGCTGGCCGAGACCACCGGGCAGCCGCTGTGGGCGCAGTGGTATCCGGGCCGGCCGCTGCTGGTGACGGAGAACGACTACGGGCTGGGGGTGTACAACGGCGACACCGGCGTCGTCGTCGCCTCGCCGGACGGGCTGCGCGCCCACGTCGGCGCCCTGCGGTTCGCGCCGGGCCGGCTCGGTGAGGTCGAGACGATGTTCGCGATGACCATTCACAAGAGCCAGGGCAGTCAGGCCGACGAGGTGACCGTGCTGCTGCCGCCGCCGGAGTCCCGGCTGCTGACCCGCGAGCTGTTCTACACCGCGGTCACCCGCGCCAAGAAGCGCGTGCACGTCGTCGGGACCGAGGCCTCGGTGCGGGAGGCGATCGACCGTCGGGCCACCCGCGCGTCGGGCCTGGCCCAGCAGCTGCGCACCCGCCCCTGACCCCGCCGAAATCGCCTTCCCCACAACTCCGCCGAAATCGCATTCCACGGGGTCATTTCACGCTTTTTCGCACCGCAGACGCAATCTCGGTGATCGCTTTCTGCCACGGCGCGGCCAATTGCTGCCAACGGAAATGCCCGCGCCGGCCGGCCGGTTTCCCCGGACATGAGCAACCTGACCACCACCGCCGGGATCGCCACGGGTATCGCCACCACTCTGGCCGCCGCCACGCTCGGCCTGGCCGGCGCCGCCGCTGCCGCCCCCACGGCCACCGGCGACGCGCAGTCCACTATCAGCCGGCTGCAGGCCGAGGGCAACCGCGTGATCGTCAACAAGCTGGGCAGCGCGCCGCTCGCCGAGGCCGAGGTCGTCGGCATCCACACCGGCGGAAACGTCACCGAGTGGGTCAACGAGGGCGGAGACGACGGACTGGAACTTCGCGTCGTCGGCAAGGTGTATTACGTGACCATTCGCTGAGCACCGTCGCGCGTGTACCGATCGTCACCGAACAGTCGCTATTTTGTCGGTGAGCCGATGGCGGCTTGCAGCCAATCGAAAGAGATCGTTGACATATGCGAGTTGACGGGCAGGACGTCGCTGTCACAGGCAGCCTTCTGCAGCCGTTGACCCGCCGCACCAACGACATCATGCGACTGGCACTGGCCGCGGTGTTCCTCGTGGTCGTAGTGACCAGCTCGCTGATCACCCGCTACGAGTGGGAGGCGCTGGAGCGGTCGATCTCCGAGATCGTCGGCGTCCTGAGTCCGGCGCAGTCCAACACCGTCTACCTCATCTACGGCGTCGCGATCCTGGCGCTGCCGTTCATCATCCTGATCGGGTTGATCCTGTCCCGGCAGTGGAAGCTGCTCGGCGCGTACGCCGCGGCGGGCCTGCTCGCGATCCTTTCGCTGTCGATCACCGGCAACGGCATCGCGGCGCCACGCTGGCATCTGGACCTCAACGACCGCCTCGACACCGTGCTGTCGCAGTTCCTCGACGATCCGCGGTGGATCGCGATGCTCGCCGCCGTGCTGACGGTGTCGGGTCCGTGGCTTCCCGCCCGGTGGCGGCGCTGGTGGTGGGCGCTGCTGCTGGCGTTCGTCCCGATCCATCTGGTGGTCAGTGCCGTCGTACCGGCCCGCTCGCTGCTGGGCCTGGCGGTCGGCTGGTTCGTCGGCGCGCTGGTGGTGCTCGTCGTCGGCACACCGGCGCTGGAAGTACCGCTCGACGGGGCCGTGCGGGCGATGGCCCGCCGCGGGTTCCGGGCGTCGGCGCTGAACGTGGTCCGGCCGGCGGGGCGGGGCCCGATGATGCTCGACGCCACCGAGGATGTGCCCGCCGGCACCGTGCCCGGCACCGCGATCGTCGAACTGTACGGACCGCACCAACGCGGGGGCGGCTTCCTGCGCCAGTTCTGGGGCAAGCTGCGGCTGCGCGACAGCGAGACCGCGCCGCTGCAGACCTCGATGCGCCGCGCGGTCGAACACCGCGCGCTGATGGCGCTGGCCGTCGGCAACCTCGGCATGGCCAACACCACCCCGCTCGCGGTCGCGACACTGGACCGGGGCTGGACGGTGTACGCGCACAAGCCGGCCCGCGGCACACCGCTGCAGGATTGCGCCGCCGACACCCCGGTCGCCCGCGTGTGGGACTCGCTCGGCGTCCTGCACAGCCAGCAGATCTCGCACGGCGACCTGCGCGCCAAGTCCGTCACCGTGGTCGACGGCACCCCGCTGTTCGGCGGTTTCGCCCACGCCGAGTACGGCGCCTCGGACGCGCACCTGCACAGCGACATCGCGGCGCTCCTGCTCACCACCGCGCACCTGTACGGCGTCGGCAAGGCGGTGGCCGCCGCGATCACGGTGTTCGGCTTCGAGCCGGTACTCGCCGCGTCGCGGCGGCTGACCAAGACGGCCGTCCCGAAACGCCTGCGAAACTCGGTGCCCGACGCCGCCGCGGTGATGTCGGCGGTGCGCGACGAGGTGAAGAACCAGACCGGCGCCGACCAGATCAAGACCGCGACGATCACCCGGTTCACCCGCAACCAGGTGATCCAGATGGTGCTGCTGGTCGCACTGGTCTACGTCGCCTATCCGTTCATCAGCTCGGTGCCGGTGTTCTTCTCCGAGCTGCGGTCGGCCAACTGGTGGTGGGCGCTGGCCGGTCTGGCGGTGTCGGCGCTGAAGTACCTCGGAGCCGCGGCGGCGTTGTGGGCGTGCGCCGACCGGCTGGTCAGTTTCCGCGACCTGACCATCATGCAGGTGGCCAACACGTTCGCCGCGACGACGACGCCCGCCGGTGTCGGCGGTCTGGCGTTGAGCACCCGTTTCCTGCAGAAGGCCGGGCTCGGCGCGCTGCGGGCCACCACCGCGGTGGCGCTGCAGCAATCGGTCCAGGTGATCACCCACATCACGCTGCTGATCCTGTTCAGCGCGCTGGTCGGGGTGTCGGCGGACCTGTCGCGGTTCGTGCCGAGCGCGACGGTGATCTACCTGGTCGCCGGCGCGGCGCTCGGGGCCGTCGGGATCTTCCTGTTCGTGCCGAAGCTGCGGCACTGGCTGGCCACCGCGGTGCGCCCGCGTCTGGAGGAGGTCGTCAACGACCTGTTCGCACTGGCCCGCGAACCCCGGCGGCTGGCATTGATCGTGATCGGCTGCGCCGCAACCACTCTCGGTGGCGCACTGGCTCTGTGGGCGAGCATCGAGGCGTTCGGCGGCGACGCCAGCTTCGTCACCGTCACGATCGTCACGATGATCGGCGGGACGCTCGCGTCGGCGGCACCCACCCCCGGCGGCGTCGGCGCGGTGGAGGCCGCGCTGATCGGCGGGCTGGCCGCGTTCGGGGTACCCGCGGCCGTCGCGGTGCCCGCGGTGCTGCTGTACCGGATCCTGACCTGTTGGCTGCCGGTCTTCATCGGCTGGCCGATCATGCGCTGGCTGACCCGCAGGGACATGATCTGAGCCTGCGGTCCGCCGGTTGCAGCCCGGCCGCCGAGCCGACAGCATCGGGGTATGGCGCGAGAAACCACCACGGCCGACGTCCAGCGGGTAGCTGAGGAGGCCGATTTCGCGGGGCTGGCGCACGCCCGCAGCCGAGCCGACATCCTGGCGGCGCTGCGCACCACCGCCGCCGGCCTTACCTCGGTGGACGCGCAGACCCGACTCGCCGAAACCGGCCCCAACCGGCTGCCTGCGCCCCCTCACCGCTCGCCGTTGATGCGTTTCCTCGCGCAGTTCAACAACGTGCTGATCTACATCCTCATCGCCGCCGCCGTGCTTAAGGCGATCCTGGGCGGGTGGATCGATGCCGCGGTCATCGGCGCGGCGGCGATCATCAACAGCGTCGTGGGCTACCTGCAGGAGGGTAAGGCCGAGAAGGCGCTCGACAGCATCCGCGAGATGCTGTCGGTGTCGGCGCGGGTGCTGCGCGACGGACAGTGGACGAATGTCGACGCCGCGACCCTGGTGCCGGGCGACGTGGTGCGGATCGGTTCGGGCGACCGCATCCCTGCCGATCTGCGCCTGCTCGAGGTGAACAACCTGCGGGTGGAGGAGTCGGCGCTGACCGGTGAGTCGGTGCCCACCGCCAAGAGGGTCACCCACGTCGAGTCCGATGTGGGTCTCGGCGACCGCACCTCGATGGTGTACTCAGGCACGATCGTGGCTGCGGGCACCGGTGTCGGCGTGGTGACCGCGACCGGGACGGCCACCGAGATCGGGCGCATCCAGACGATGATCTCCGAGGTCGAGGGCATCGACACGCCACTGACCCGCAAGCTGGAGCAGTTCGGCCGCCAACTGTCGGTGCTCATCCTCGCGATGGCCGCGGTGATGCTGATCATCGGCAGGGTCATCCATCAGTTCTCCATCGAGGACCTGATCTCCGCAGCGATCGGCTTCGCGGTTGCGGCCATCCCGGAGGGACTGCCGGCGGTGGTGACGGTGACCCTGGCGCTCGGCGTGCAGCAGATGGCGCGGCGTAACGCGATCACCCGCAAGCTGCCCGCGGTCGAAGCGCTCGGGTCGGTCAACGTGATCTGTTCGGACAAGACCGGCACCCTGACCCAGAACGAGATGACGGTGCGCACCGTCATCACGTCACGCCACCGCTATGCCGTCACCGGCGCCGGCTACGCCCCGCACGGCGATCTCGAACTCGACGGCGCCGCAGCAGGACTGGCCGCGCACCCCGACCTGAACGCGGTGATCGTCACGATGTCGCTGTGCAACGACTCGCGGCTGGTGGAGGTCGACGGTCACTGGCGGGTGGTCGGTGAGCCGACCGAAGGGGCTTTGCGCGCGCTCGCGCACAAGGCCGGTATCGGGCGCCCCATGCGCCGGCTGGCCGAGATCCCGTTCGAGTCGGCACACAAGTTCATGGTCACCCTCGACGAAGCACCGGACGGGGAACGGTGGCTGCACGTCAAGGGCGCTCCGGACCGCCTGCTCGAAAGGGCGGCCACACAGCTTCGCGGCGGTGTGACCGAAGCGCTGGACAGCGCGTTCTGGCACGCGCGCGTCGACGAACTCAGCCATCAGGGGCTGCGGGTGCTCGCCGCGGCACGGCGCCCCGCCGGCACCGCCGACGGCGTCGCGATCGAGGACGTCGACAGCGGGCTGGAGTTTCTGGGCATCGTTGGCATCGTCGACCCGCCCCGCCCGGAGGCCATCGAGGCGATCGCCAACTGCCACAGCGCCGGAATCCGGGTGAAGATGATCACCGGTGACCACGTCGGCACCGCCAAGGCCATCGCACGCGAGATGGGCATCGGCGCCGAGGGCGAGCCGTCGGCGCTGACCGGAGCCGACCTGCAGGCCATGAGCCAGCCGCGACTGCGGGAGGTGGTCAACCAGGTCGACGTCTTCGCCCGGACCAGTCCGGAGCACAAGCTGCGAATCGTCAGCGCGCTGCAGGCCGAGGGCGATGCGGTCGCGATGACCGGCGACGGCGTCAACGACGCGCCCGCGCTGACCCGGGCAGACATCGGCGTCGCGATGGGGGTCAAGGGCACCGAGGCCACCAAGGAGGCGGCCGGCATCGTGTTGGCCGACGACAACTTCGCCACCATCGAGCGCGCCGTCGAAGAGGGCCGCCGGATCTACGACAACATCCGCAAGTCGGTGCTGTTCCTGTTGCCGACCAACGGGTCTCAGTCTCTGGTCATCCTGGTGGCGGTGCTGTTCGGCTTCGCGCTACCGTTGCAGCCGGTGCAGATCCTGTGGGTCAACCTGGTCACCGGGGTGACGCTGGCACTGGCGCTGGTGTTCGAGAAGGCCGAGGACGGGTTGATGACCCGGCCGCCGCGGCCGGCCACGCAGCCCGTGGTCCGGCTTGCCGACGTATCGATGATCGCGCTGGTGTCGGTGCTCGTCGCCGGTGCGGCGCTGGCGATCTTCTTCATCGGCCGGGCCAACGGCTATCCGCTGCCGGTGGCGCAGACCGCGGCGGTGAACATGCTGGCGATGGGTCAGCTGGCCTACCTGTTCAACTGCCGGTTCGTGTCGCGATCGAGCTTGCGTCCGGCCGTCCTGCGGGGCAACCCGTGGGTGTGGCGGATGGCCGCCGCGCTGCTGGCGCTGCAGCTGGTGTTCATCTACGCGCCGTTCATGAACGCGTGGTTCCACTCGGCGCCGATCACACTGCTCGGCTGGGGCGTCGCGCTGCTCTTCTCCGTAATGATCTTCCTGATGGTCGAAGCCGCCAAGGCCGTCGGACTGCGGCTCGGCTACTGACCCGCCGCCCCCTTTCCCTCGGGGGCTTCCAATCGCGGTGAGGTAAACCCGTGAGCGCCGGACGCGCGGCGGGGACCATCCCGTGGTGACTTCTGCGATCAAACTGCACTGGTTCCTTCCGACCTACGGAGACAGCCGGCTGATCGTCGGCGGAGGACACGGCACGCCGGCCGGCGCGGCCCGCGGCGATCGCGACGCGTCGATCGACTACCTCGCCTCGATCGTGCGCGCCGCCGAAACGTTCGGTTTCACCGGTGCGCTGATCCCGACCGGCGCGTGGTGCGAGGACGCGTTCATCACGGCGGCGCTGCTGGCCCGGGAGACGACGTCGCTGGCGTTCCTGGTGGCGTTCCGGCCGGGCCTGGTCAGCCCGACGCTGTCGGCGCAGATGGCGGCGACGTTCTCCCGGCACGCGCCCGGCCGGATCCTGCTCAACGTCGTGGTCGGCGGCGAGGCCCACGAACAGCGCGCGTTCGGTGACCATCTCGACAAGGACGGCCGGTACGCCCGCGCCGACGAATTCCTCGACGTGGTACGCCGGCTGTGGGACGGGCAGACGGTGACCCTCGACGGTGAACACATCCGGGTCGAGGACGCGACCATCCCGACGCTGCCGAACCCGTTGCCGCCCTTGTATTTCGGTGGCAGCTCCGCTGCCGCCGGCCCGGTGGCGGCACGCCATGCCAACGTGTATCTGACGTGGGGCGAACCGCCCGCCGCGGTGGCCGAGAAGATCGCATGGATCCGCCGGCTCGCCGCCAAGCAGGGTAGGCAGGTGCGGTTCGGGATCCGCTTGCACGTGATCACCCGCGACACCGCGGACGAGGCGTGGACACAGGCGGACAAGCTGATCGGTGCGCTCGACGAGGAGACCGTGCGCAGCGCCCAGGCCGGGCTGGGCCGCAGCGAGTCCGAGGGCCAGAAGCGGATGCTGGCCCTGCACGAGGCCCATCGCGCCGACGGCACCTGGCACGACGCCCGCACACTGGAGATAGCGCCCAACCTGTGGGCCGGCGTCGGTCTGGTTCGCGGCGGCGCGGGCACCGCGCTGGTGGGCAGCCACACCGAGGTGGCCGACCGCATCGCCGAGTACGCCGACGCCGGTATCGACGAGTTCATCTTCTCGGGCTATCCGCATCTGGAGGAGCTGTACTGGCTCGGCGAGGGCGTGGTGCCGCTGCTGCGCGAGCGCGGGCTGTTCGCGCCGGACGTGAAAAGTGCTGCGCCGGGCTCGATTCCGTTCCTCGGCGCGGCGCGGTGACACCCGGCGAGGCGATCGCCGTCGCGGAACGCCTGGCCGCCGACGTCGCCGCCGACGCGGCCGCGCGGGACGCCGACCGCACCCTGCCCCACGATCAGGTCAAGGCGCTCAAGGCATCCGGTCTGCTGACGCTGTCGGTGCCGCGGAGTCTGGGCGGTCCCGACGCGCCCGCCGCGGTACTGGCCGAGGTGTTCCGGCTGCTGGCCCAGGCCGACCCGTCGCTGGCCCAGATCCCGCACTCGCACTTCGTGTTCCTGGAGGCGCTGCGGCTGCAGGGCACCGCGGCCCAGCAGGCCTGCTTCTACGACCACGTGCGCCAGGGCGCGTTGTTCGCCAACGCCCAGTCCGAACGCGGGCCGCACCCCGTCGACGTGGACACCACCACGCTGGTGCGCCGGCCCGGCGGTGACTACACGCTGGCGGGCCGCAAGTTCTACTCCACCGGCGCGCTGTTCGCCGACTGGGTCGTCGTGCGGGCGTCACTGGCCGACGGCTCCGGCCACACCCCGACCGCATCTACGCCGAAGGCGCTGGCGTTCGTGCAACGCGACGCCGATGGCCTGGAGGTCGTCGACGACTGGGACGGGATGGGCCAGCGCACCACCGCCTCGGGCACCGTGACCCTCACCGACGTCGCCGTGCCCGGCGAGCACGTCGTCCCGTTCTCCCCGATCTTCTCGGGCCCGACCACCTACGGCGCGCGGGCACAGCTCTGGCACGCCGCGATCGACGTCGGCATCGCCACGGGGGCGCTCGCCGAGGGGGTGCGCCAGGCCGGCCGGGCCCGGCCGCACTTCGAGGCGGGGGTCGACGCGGCGGCCGACGATCCGACCCTGGTCCATCTCGCCGGCGAGGCGACGGTCACGGTGCGCGGCGCACAGGCGCTGCTGGCCGACGCGGCGCGGCAGGTGGACGCCGCGACCGAGAACCTCACCGACGAGACGGCGGCGGCCGCGTCGATCGCGGCGGCCGTCGCGAAGGTCGCGGCGGTGCGGGCCTCGCTGGAGGCGTCGAACGTACTGTTCGAGCTCGGCGGCACCCGCAGCGCGTCAGCGGCGGCGAACCTGTCCCGGTACTGGCGCGACGCGCGCACGCACACCTTGCACGACCCGACGCGGTGGAAACTGCAGCACATCGGCCGCCACACCCTGTCTGGGGTCAGGCCGCCACGACACGGCCAGATCTAACGCGTGCTCAGCACGCGACTCCGGCGAACACCGCGCCTGTGACCAGCGCGATCACCAGCGCCACGGTCGGCAGCCCGCTGTACAGCGCAACCACTACGCCGGCGATCGCTGCGATCAAAAGCGCCACCATGAGCAGCACGAGCGCCCAATTGACCGAACTGGACGCGTGCGATGCGCGGTGCGACTCGACACCCTGTGGGACCATCGCGCCCTCACCCATTCCGACCATGACCACGCCCTTCTGTGATGACGCCCACAATATAGCCCAGGCATGACGCACATCACATGAATGACGGCGATGTTGTGACCAAGCCGTCAAATTCGAAAGCTCAACCAACGGAACTGATTAGGGCTGCTAACCGCGACGTCGGCTCGGGTAGGTTGGTCGGCGGTGAGGTTCGCGATGCCGGCCGCGCTGGCGGTCATGACGGCGGTGCTGGTGCAGTGCGCGTCGGCGCCTGAGCCGCCGGCGCGGTCAGGGGACCCGGCCACGGGGTCGTCCATCGCGGCGTCCCCGCGGCTGTCCCCGGAGACCGTCCGCACCGTCACCGCGGCCCCGCCGCGGCCACGCGCCGCCCAGGTGCATCCGGTCACCGCCGCCGATCTCGGGGCGACGTGGCGCCCGGGCTGCCCGTTGGACCCCGACGCCCTGCGCCGTGTCGAATTGGATTACGTGGGCTTCGACGGGCAGACACACCGCGGCCGGCTCGTGGTGCACCGAGACGTCACCCAGGCGGTCATCGACGTCTTCGCCGAACTTCACCGCTTAAGGTATCCGATCGAGAAGATGGACACCGTCGAGCGCTATCCCGGTGCCTACGACGAACTTTCGATGCGCGACAACAACACCTCGGCGTTCAACTGCCGCGACATCCCCGGCACCGGCAGCTGGTCGCTGCACGCCTACGGCCGGGCGGTGGACGTGAACCCGAAACTCAACCCGTACATCGACCGGCGCGGCGACTTCCAACCCGCCAACGCCGGTCCCTGGGTGGACCGCGGCCGCACCGATCCCGGGATGCTGCACGACGGGGACGCCGCCGTGCGCGCGTTCACCGACCGGGGCTGGCGGTGGGGCGGGCACTGGCGCACCCCGCTCGATTACCAGCACTTCGAAATCGACTGACCCTCCCGACTTCGCGGGCGATCATGTGCAATACGTGAACCCCCGCAGGGCGTATTACGTGTCGTAGATTAAGGCGCTCTACGTGGACGGGAGACTCAGCTGCTTCCCAGAATCGCCTCACTGGCTCTGGCCGCCCCCCCGGCGGATCCTTCTCGCCGCGGCATTGTTGACCGTCGTGCTGGCGGTATTCGGTGTGCCGGTCGCCAAGAGCCTGTCGCCGAGCGGGTTCTCCGATCCCGGCTCCGAATCCGCCCGCGCCTCGGCGCTTCTCACCGACAGGTTCGGCCAGGGCGACGTGCAGATGCTGATCGTGGTGTCCTCGGCCGACGGTATCGACGCCCCCCGCGTGCGCGACACCGGACTCGACATCGTTCGACGCCTGGACACCGATCCCCATGTGACCGACGTGTCGTCGCCGTGGACCTCGCCTCCCGCGGCGGCCGCCGATCTGATCAGCCGCGACCGCACCGCCGGTCTGGTCGTGGCCGGTATCCGAGGCGACGAGGCCGAACAGCAGACCTACGCCAAGCAGATCTCCGAAGACGTCACCGGCGACCGCGACGGCATCACCGTGCGTACGGGCGGCACCGCGATGGTCAACGTGCAGATCACCGAGCACTCCCAGCGCGATCTGCTGGTGATGGAGGCGCTGGCGATCCCGTTGAGTTTCCTGGTGCTGGTGTGGGTGTTCGGCGGGCTGCTGGCCGCCGCGCTGCCGGTGGCCATCGGCGGCATGGCGATCATCGGGGCGCTGGCGGTGCTGCGGCTGGTCACCTTCGCCACCGACGTGTCGATCTTCGCGCTGAACCTCGCCACCGCGATGGGGCTGGCACTGGCGATCGACTACACGCTGCTGATCCTGTCGCGGTACCGCGACGAACTCGCCGCCGGTGCGGACCGTCCCGACGCGATCCGGCGCACCGTGGCCACCGCGGGGCGCACCGTGCTGTTCTCGGCGACGACGGTCGCGCTGTCGATGGCGGTGATGGTGCTGTTCCCGATGCACTTCCTGAAGTCGTTCGCCTACGCCGGCGTGGCCACCGTCGCGTTCGCCGCGGCAGCCGCCGTCGTCGTGACCCCGGCGGCGCTGGTGGTGCTCGGCGACCGCGTCGAGTCGCTGGACGTCCGCAGACTGGCGCGGCGCCTGCTGCGCCGGCCGGACCCGCAGCCGCTGCCCGTCGAGCAGCGCTTCTGGTACCGCTGTGCGAAGGCGGTGATGCGCCGGGCGCTGCCGCTGGGGCTGGCCGTGGTGGCGCTGCTGCTCGTGCTCGGCGCCCCGTTTCTGGGTGTGAAGTGGGGGTTCCCCGACGAGCGGGTGCTGCCGACGTCGGCGTCCGCGCATCAGGTGGGCGACCAGCTGCGCGCCGGGTTCGCGGACAACACCGACACCGCGATGACGGTGGTCGTGCCCGACAGTGCCGGGCTCAGCCCAGAAGAACTGTCGGGGTATGCCGCCGAACTGTCCCGCGTGCCCGACGTGCCCGCGGTGTCGGCACCCACCGGCACGTTCGTCGGCGGCGTCCGGTCCGGTCCTCCGTCGGCGCCGGCCGGCGTGAAGGACGGCAGCACCTTCCTCACCGTCGCGAGCACGGCGCCGCTGTTCTCCGCGGCATCCGAGAGCCAGCTCGACCGGCTGCACGCCGTGGCCGGTCCCGGCGGACGAGAGGTATTGCTGACCGGCACCGCCCAAGTCAACCGCGACAGCCTGGACGCCATCACCTCGACACTGCCGGTGGTGCTCGCGCTGATCGCGGTCATCATGTTCGCGCTGCTGTTCCTGCTCACCGGCAGCGTCATCGTCCCACTCAAAGCCCTTGTGCTGAACATGCTTTCGTTGACCGCCGCGTTCGGCGCGCTGGTGTGGATCTTCCAGGACGGGCATCTGGGGGGCCTCGGCACCACCCCGACCGGCACGCTGGTGGCCAACATGCCGGTGCTGCTGTTCTGCATCGCCTTCGGGCTGTCGATGGACTACGAGGTGTTCCTCGTGGCACGTATCCGCGAATTCTGGCTCCGGACCGGCAAT
The DNA here is from genome assembly GCF_054786995.1 of Mycobacterium sp. ZZG. NCBI lineage: Bacteria > Bacillati > Actinomycetota > Actinomycetes > Mycobacteriales > Mycobacteriaceae > Mycobacterium > Mycobacterium sp. ZZG. The sequence goes on along the minus strand of NZ_JBTBFV010000011.1, from coordinate 55,275 downwards.
TCCGACGAGTCGGTGGCGCTGGGCATCGCCCACACCGGCCGCATCATCACCGCCGCCGCGCTGATCATGTCGATCTCGTTCGCCGCACTGATCGCCGCAAGCGTGTCATTCATGCGGATGTTCGGCCTCGGCCTGACCCTGGCCGTCCTGGTCGACGCGACACTGGTGCGGATGGTCCTCGTGCCGGCGTTCATGCGGCTGATGGGCGGGTTCAACTGGTGGGCCCCGGCCTGGCTCAAACGCGTACACGAACGCCTCGGCTTCGCCGAGGCACCGAGCCCCCAACCCGAACGGATCACGTCATCATGAACAACCCGATCAGCGTCATCGCCGGCGTGCAGGGCGCACTGCCGCCATACCGCTACACACAAGCCGAGATCACCGAACGGTTCGTCCAGGAACCGGCTTTCGCCGGCGTCGGTGAGCTGCTGCGCGGATTGCACGACAATGCGAAGGTCGACGCCCGCCACCTGGTGTTGCCGTTGGAGCAGTACCCGGACCTGGTCGATTTCGGCGAGGCCAACGATCTCTACATCGAGCATGCCGTCGAACTCGGCTGCCAGGCGCTGACCGCGGCGCTCGACGAAACCGGGCTGATGCCCACCGATCTCGACATCATCATGTCGACCACCGTGACCGGGATCGCCGTTCCGTCTCTGGACGCGCGCATCGCCGCCCGGCTGGGTCTGCGCCCCGACGTCCGGCGGGTGCCGCTGTTCGGACTCGGCTGTGTGGCCGGGGCGGCGGGCATCGCCCGCATGCACGACTACCTGCGCGGTGCACCCAGCCACGTCGCCGCGCTGGTCTCGGTCGAACTGTGCTCGCTCACGCGCCCCGCGCTCGAGCCGACCATCGGCAGCCTCGTCGGCAGCGCGCTGTTCGGCGACGGTGCGGCCGCGGTGATCGCCGTCGGAGAAGACCGGGTCGGCACGATGAACGCGGCAGGCCCGGCGGTACTCGACAGCCGCAGCAGGATGTACCCCGACTCTCTGGACATCATGGGATGGTCGGTGAACCACAACGGATTCCAGCTGCTCCTCTCGCCCGACCTGCCCGAGCTCATCGAATGCTACCTGCCCGACGACGTCGCGGGCTTCCTCGGCGAGCACGACCTCGCTGCCGAGGACATCGCCGCGTGGGTGTCCCATCCCGGCGGCCCGAAGGTCCTGGAGGCGATCTCCGGCGCGCTGCACCTGCCCGACGACGCGCTCGAGCTGTCCTGGCGGTCTCTGGCCGAGGTCGGCAACCTGTCCTCGTCGTCGGTCCTGCACATCCTGCGCGACACCTTGGCCAAGAAACCCCCAGCCGGAACGCCCGGCCTGCTGATGGCGATGGGCCCGGGCTTCTGCTCCGAGCTCGTGCTGCTGCGGTGGCGCTGACCGCCATGCTCGCCTACACCCTGCTGATCGGCGCGGTCGCGCTCGAGCGCGTGGCCGAACTGGTTGTCTCGCAACAGAACCTGAAGTGGAGCCGGGACCGCGGCGGTGTCGAGTTCGGCGCCGGCCACTACCCGGTGATGGTCGCACTGCACACCGCGCTGCTGGCGGCCTGCCTGCTTGAGGCCATGCACCGGGAGTTCATCCCCGCCCTCGGCTGGCCGATGTTCGCGCTGGTGCTGGCCGCCCAGGCGCTGCGCTGGTGGTGCATCAGCACGCTCGGGCGGCAGTGGAACACCCGGGTCGTGGTGGTTCCGAACGCCGGCCGGGTCGCCGCCGGGCCGTACTGATTCCTGTCGCACCCCAACTACGTCGCGGTCGTCATCGAGGGCATCGCGCTGCCGCTGGTGCATACCGCCTGGATCACGGCGCTGGTGTTCACCGCCCTCAACGCCGCGCTGCTGTGGGTGCGGATCTCGGTGGAGAACACCGCGTTACGGTCTCTGACACCGTCGCCGCCATGATCGACCTGCTGGTGGCCGGCGGCGGTCCGGCCGGTCTGGCCACGGCGATCCACGCCGCGCGGTCCGGCCTGCAGACCGTCGTCATCGAAGCGCGGTCCGGCCCGATCGACAAGGCCTGCGGCGAGGGCCTGATGCCGCACGCGGTCCGGCAGCTGGATCAGCTCGGGGCACGTCCCGCCGGGAAACCCTTCGACGGCATCACCTACGTCGACGGCCGCCGCCGCGTCACCGCGCGGTTGCGCTCCGGGCCCGGGCTCGGCGTGCGCCGCACCACGCTGCACGCGTCGCTGCTGCAGGCGGCCGCCGAGGCGGGGGTGACGGTCGTGCACGACAGGGTCGGCCAGCCCACCCAGGACGCGGAGTCGGTGTCGGTCAACGGTTTCCGCGCCCGGTATCTGGCCGCCGCGGACGGGCTGCACTCCCCGATTCGCGCCGGCCTGGGCCTGGGGCTCCCCGCGGGCCGGACGCGGCGCTGGGGGATCAAACGCCACGTGGCCGTCGCGCCGTGGAGCGACAACGTCGAGGTGCACTGGTCACCGGACCCTGAGGCCGGGGAGATCTATGTGACCCCGGTGGCCGACGACTGCGTCGGCATCGCCGTCCTGACCTCCCGGCAGGGAGGGTTCGAGTCGCATCTGGACGCGTTTCCCGCACTGCGGCAACGCATCGCGGGACTGCCGCACCAGCCCGACCGGGCCGCCGGCCCGCTGCGGCAGCGGGTCCGCAGCCGGGTCGCCGGGCGGGTGCTTCTCGTCGGCGACGCGGCCGGCTACGTCGACGCGCTCACCGGGGAGGGGCTGGGGCTGTCCTTCGCCGCGGCCCGGCTGCTGGTCGAGTCCGTGCTGGCCGACCGGCCCGAGGACTATGAGCAGCAGTGGCGGCGGGCCACCCGCCGCTACCGGCTGACGACTGCGGGGGTGCTGCGGGCCGGTACGTCGCCGCTGCGCTCAGTCATCGTCCCGGCCTCGAGCACCTTTCCGGGTCTATTCACCGGGGTGGTGAACCTGCTCGCCGACTAGCAGCGCGTCGTCGTGGGCCACCGAAATCGCGTTGCGCCCTTTCGATTTCGCCGAGTACAGGGCCTTGTCGGCGCGGTCGAGCAGTTCACTGACCGCCGCGTCGGGATCGGCGCCGCCGAACCGGGCCTCGTCGCGCGGGAAGACGGTCGCGACACCGACGCTGACGGTGACCACCCCCGACGCGCACGCTGGGTGGCTGATCCCCAGCGCCCGGATCGCCGAGGCCAGCCCGGTCGCGAACGTGTACGGGTCGCCGCATCCGGACAGCACCACCGCGAACTCCTCGCCGCCGTACCGGGCGGCCACACAGCTGGCCGGATCGGCGAGATGGGCCAGCACCTCGGCGACCTCGCGCAGGCAGACGTCACCGGCCTGGTGCCCGAACCGGTCGTTGTACGCCTTGAAGTGGTCGACGTCGACGAACATCGCGGTCAGTGGCTCGTCGCGCTCCAGGGCGCGCAGCCAGATGTCGCGGGCCCGCGCCGCCAGTCCGCGCCGGTTCGGCAGCCCGGTCAGCGGATCGGAGTTCGCCATGTCGTTCAGCGACTCCTGCACCTCGCGCTCGAGTGTGACGTCGCGCAGTACGGCCGCCGTCAGCCCCTTGGCGGCATGGCGGGTGTGCATCACCAGCCAGCGCCACGACCCGTCGCGGGCCTTGATCCGGAACGGCAGCGACGCGCCGGGGCGGGCGGCGAACCAGTGCTCGGCGATGAGGTGCAGGTCGTCGGGATGCACCTGGTGGCGCCATTGGTGGCGCCCGATGCGCCCGGCCGGCAGGTTGAGGTCGCTGTGCCCGGTGAATGCGTGGTGCAGCACATCCCCGTGGGCGTCGACGACGATCACCAGGTCGCCGGTCAGGTCGGCGACGAGGTCGTACACCTCGTGGCTGGCGTGGTCGAGCGCGGTCAGGCGGTTGCGTTCCTCCAGCGCCGCCGCCACCAGCACCACCATCGCGTAGCCGGTGAGCAGGAACACCTGGGTGTGGATCATCGCCTCGGTGCGGTCGACGGCGGTCGCCACGAACGGCCCCATCCCGGCGAACGTGGTGCTCAGCAGGATCACCGCGCCGACGGCCATCTGCCAGAACGCCGCCGCGATCCCGAACTCGATCAGCACCAGCAGGGCGGGCACCGCGGTCAGGAACATCAGCACGAAGTTCGACTCGTAGGCCGCGACGGTTCCCAACACCACCATCAGCACCGTGAAGCCGCCGGTCATGAACACCTGGCGGGCGGTGTGCCGCCGCCAGTACCGGCGCCACCGCAGCAGCACCGGCGCCAGGAACGCGATGCCGACCGCCTCGGCGAGATACCAGATCAGCGCGACGATGCACAACGACTTCGGATCCGTGCGGCCCTGCTGATGCACCAGCACGCTCAACGCCCCGATCGTTCCGGCGAACGCCGGCGCGACGATCACCGCGTACAGCACGAAGCGGCGCCAGCTGCGCAGGGAGTCGGTCCGGCCGTGGATCCAGTCCTGGTCGGAGTGCAGCGTCGCCGCGGCGAAGACCACCGCGGTCAGCGTCGACAGCGCCGCCAGCTCCGGGGGCCGGTCCAGCAGCACCCAGGCCGGCACGTACTGGAAGAACGCGAAGGTCAGCAGATAGACAGGCCAGTGCCGGCGCCGGGCCAGCAGTAGCGCCACCAACTGCGGGGCCGCCGCCAACCACACCACCGTGAAGGTCCGGCCGTCGACCGAAGCCAGGAAGCGAACCAGTTCCGAGGCGGCCACCACGCCCGCGGTCCAGCCCACCAGACTCCAGAACGGGGGCAGCAGATCGGCCGCCGCCAACCACGCACGCCACGACTGCCGGCGGCTCCTCGCGCCGGTCAGAGGCACCGCACGGCCCTTCGACATTCAAACAGTCAACAGCGTCAATATTGTCTCGGCAATCCTTGGCCCCAAATGGCGGCGTACGTGTCGTTCACACCCCCGACCCGCCGTGGAAACGCGCGCAGGACACAATGACGCGTCCGCAACCTCGAGTTCGCGACCACAGGAGAGCACGTGACCGACGTCGTCAACCCCGCCTCGGAGGCATTCACCGAGGTCAACGGCGCGCAGAGAGGCCCGACCGGGCAGACCCGGTCCGGGCTCACCGCCGATGCGCTGCGCGCGGCCATCACCGATCACCTGGTGTACTCGATCGCCCGCCCCGCCGCGGTACTCACCCCCGAGCACTACTACCGCGCGCTATCGCTGGCGGTGCGTGACCGCATGCAGAAACGGTGGATGGCCACCACCCAGGACTGGCTGGACCTGTCGGCGAAGGTCACCTGCTATCTGTCGGCGGAGTTCCTGATGGGCCCGCAACTGGGCAACAACCTGCTCAACCTGGGCATCGAGAACGCCGCGCGGCAGGCGCTGGCCGACCTGGGTCAGGACCTCGACGTGATCCTGGACTGCGAGGGCGAACCGGGGCTGGGCAACGGCGGGCTCGGCCGGCTGGCGGCGTGCTACCTGGATTCGCTGGCCACGCTGGAACGGCCGTCGATCGGTTACGGCATCCGCTACGAGTTCGGCATCTTCACCCAGGAGATCGCCGACGGCTGGCAGGTCGAGAAGACCGACAACTGGCTCGTCCACGGCAATCCGTGGGAGATCGACAAGCCCGACGCCAGCTACATCGTCAACTGGGGCGGTCACACCGAGACCTACGAGGACGTCACAGGCAAGCTGCGGGTGCGCTGGGTGCCCCAGCGCGTGCTCAAGGGCGTATCCCACGACACCCCGGTGCAGGGCTACGGCGTCAACACCTGCAACACGCTGACGTTGTGGAGCGCACGGGCGGTCGAGTCGTTCGCGCTGGAGGCGTTCAACACCGGCGACTTCTACAAGGCGGTCGACGAGGAGGTCGTCTCCGAGACCGTGTCGAAGGTGCTCTACCCCAACGACGAGCCCGAGGCGGGCAAGCGGCTGCGCCTGTTGCAGCAGTACTTCTTCGTGACGTGCTCGCTGCAGGACATCCTGAACATCCATCTGCAGCGGGCGCACCTGCCGCTGCGCATGCTGCCCGACAAGTGGGCGATCCAGCTCAACGACACCCACCCGTCGATCGCGGTGGTGGAGCTGATGCGGCTGCTCATCGACGAGCACCAGTTCGGTTGGGACGAGGCGTGGGACCTCACGGTGCGCACCTTCGGCTACACCAACCACACGCTCCTGCCCGAGGCGCTGGAGACCTGGCCGCTGCACATGTTCGGCGAGGCGCTGCCGCGCCATCTGGAGCTGATCTACGAGATCAACGAACGGTTCCTCGACGAGGTGCGGGCCCGGTTCCCTGGCGACGAAGAGCGGGTGCGCCGGATGTCGCTGATCGGTGAGGACGGCGGCAAGAGCGTGCGGATGGCGCACCTGGCCACCGTCGGCAGCCACGCGGTCAACGGGGTCGCGGCGCTGCATTCGGAGTTGCTCAAGGCCAGCGTGCTCAAGGACTTCTACGAGATGTGGCCGGAGCGCTTCGGCAACGTCACCAACGGGGTGACGCCGCGGCGGTTCCTGGCGCTGTCCAACCCGGGCCTGCGCGGGCTGCTCGACGACACCATCGGCCCCGGCTGGCTGACCGACCTTCAGCGCCTGCACGGACTGGAAGCGTTCGTCGACGATCCCGCGTTCCGGTCACGTTGGCGAGAGGTGAAGCGCGCCAACAAGTCCCGGCTGGCCGAGTACGTGCACTCGATCACCGGCATCGAGCTGGACCCGTCGTGGATGTTCGACGTGCAGGTCAAACGCATCCACGAGTACAAGCGTCAGCACCTGATGGTGTTGCACATCATCGCGCTGTACCACCGGCTCAAGACCAACCCGGGGCTGTCCATCCCGCCGCGGGTGTTCATCTTCGGCGGCAAGGCCGCGCCCGGCTATTTCATGGCCAAGCGGATCATCAAGCTGATCACCGCCGTCGGTGAGACGGTCAACGCCGACCCGGGCGTCAACCGTTTCCTGAAAGTGGTTTTCCTGCCGAACTTCAACGTCAAGACCGCGCACCTGGTGTATCCGGCGGCGAATTTGAGCGAGCAGATCTCCACGGCCGGTAAGGAGGCCTCCGGCACCGGGAATATGAAGTTCATGATCAACGGCGCGCTGACCATCGGCACGCTCGACGGCGCCAACGTCGAGATCCGGCAGGAGGCCGGGGCGGAGAACTTCTTTCTGTTCGGGCTCACCGAGAGTCAGGTCGAGCAGGTCAAGGCCGACGGCTACCGCCCGCTGAGCTTCGTCGAGTCCGATCCGGAACTGGCCGCGGTGCTGGAGCTGATCGCCCGCGGCGAGTTCACCCATGGCGACACCGAGGTGCTGCGCCCGATCGTCGACAATCTGCTGCACCACGACCCGTTCCTGGCGCTGGCCGACTACCGCTCCTACGTCGACTGCCAGGACGCGGTGTCGCGGGCCTGGCTGGATCGGGACGCGTGGTCGCGGATGTCGATCCGCAACACCGCGCGCAGCGGCAAGTTCAGCTCCGACCGGGCGATCAGGGAGTACTGCGACGAGATCTGGGGCGTGGGCCCGATGTCGGTCGACCTCGACTAGTTTTTCCGCCGAAATCGCATTCCACGCGCGTCAAGTCCCGAAAATCCCACGCTAGACGCAATCTCGGCGGGGTCATGAGTCGGTAACAAGCCGGTCACCGCCCCTGCGCGCCCGAGGAGTCCACCCCGCCGGCGCTGTTAACTTCGCGCGCGTGACGTTTCTCGCCCGCATCGCCGTCGCGGTGCTGCTCGCCGCCGGCCTGCTGACGGTGAGCACCCCGCCCTCGGCCCAGGCGTTCTCGCGGGCCGGGCTGCCGATCGAACAGCTCGACGTGCCCTCACCGTCGATGGGACGCACCATCCGCGTCGAATTCCAGGGCGGCGGACCGCATTCGGTGCTCCTACTGGACGGCCTGCGCGCCCAGGACGACTTCAACGGCTGGGACATCAACACCGCCGCCTTCGAGTGGTTCTACGAGTCCGGCGTCTCGGTGATCATGCCGGTGGGCGGTCAGTCCAGTTTCTACGCCGACTGGTACCGGCCGGCCAGGAGTCACAACGGGACGCTCACCTACAAGTGGGAGACGTTCCTGACCCGCGAACTGCCGACGTGGTTGGCAGCCAACCGAGGCCAGGACCCGTTCGGCAACGCTGTTGTGGGACTGTCGATGTCGGGCAGCGCGGCACTGACCATGGCCGCCTACTATCCCCGCCAGTACAAGTTCGCCGCCTCGCTGTCGGGGTATCTGGCGCCGTCGCAGAAGTTCTGGCCTCCGCTCATCGACATCGCGATGCAGGACGCGGGCGGCTTCGACTCTTTCGACATGTGGGGCAAACCCGGCTCACCGGCCTGGCTGCGGGCGGACCCGATGCTCAACATCAACCGGCTGGTCGCCAACCGTACCGCGCTGTGGATCTACTGCGGCAACGGAGTCGCCTCGGATCTCGACACCGGAACCGATCTCGGCGTCAACATCAGCGCGGGCTCGCTGGAGACCATCACTATCGCCACCAACAAGGAGTTCCGCGACAAGTATCTGGCCGCCGGCGGCCGCAACGCGATCTTCAACTTCCCGCCCAACGGCACGCACAGTTGGGGGTACTGGGGTGCGCAGCTGCAGGCGATGAAAGCCGACATCGTGCGGCTGCTGGCCCCGCCGCCACCGCCACCGCCTCCGCCGACGGCGTTGCCGCCGGGCGCACCCCTGCCGCCGGGCGCACCCCCGCTGCCGCCGCCGGCCGCCGCAGCACCGGCCGCGGCACCCCGCTGACTACCTGAAGTGCGGGTCGAGCAGCGTCGACCAGGCGTTGTCGAGCTGACTCCATTCGTCCTCGCAGCCCTCGGCCCGGTCTGCCGGCAGCTGGCCGTCGCCGACGAGGTCGGCGTTGGACTGCGGGTCCGACCCGTAGATCCAGCACTGCAGGTTGTACATCCGGGCCTCGTCGAGGGTGTGCACGTCGGCGAAGTCCGCCTCGCCCGCCGCGCCGCGCTCGGCTCCGCTCGCACCGAACACCCACGCGAAGTCCTTGACCGCCTGCACCGATCCGGGATCGGCCTGGCCGTCCTCGCCGGGCTGCAACAGCACATAGGCGGCCAGCTGATCCGCGACGTCCTCTTCCCGTCCCGTGATCGGCAGGTCGTACACCGTGATCGCCATGTGGCCGACCTCGTGGTAGAACGTGGCCCACTCGGCGTTGACCGCCGCAGCCGCCGGATCGGGATCCCCGGCCTCGGCGAAGATGTCCTCGCTGGTGGAAACGTCTTCGTAGCAGATCGTGATGGACTTGGCGTCCGCGTCCCAGTACGCGTTGGCCTCGTCGCACTGCGCGCCGGTGAGCGCTATGTCGTACGGCAGGATCAGCGACTGGTTGAGGTCGTCGGCCATGTCCTCGAGCAGCTGCGCATCCTGCAGCAGCTTCCTGCCCCGGATCGCCTCGGGGCTGTCGGCGTCCTCGTAGGTCACCAGCATCGAGCCGCTGTCTTGCGGCGCCGAATCCACGTCGGGGTCGGCCGCCTGCGGGGGTTCGGGTGCGCCCGCGCATCCGACGACGAGCAGCCCGGAAGCCATCACCGGCACCACACCACGCCGCAACCAAGTTATTGACACGGTCGCAGATTAGCGGCCCGTGTCGGGTTTTTGGAGTAATCCGCGCTCAGCCAGCGTTGCGGCCGCATGCCCCTCAGCCGGCGGGCACCAGTTCGAAGACGGGTATGACGCGGTCGGTCTGGGTCTCGTACTCGGCGAATCCCGGGGCGCGTTCGGCGACCACCGCGTAGACCCGGTCGCGCTCCTCACGCGGCAGCTCACGGGCCGTCACCGGCAGCGGCGCATCGGATCCGATCTCCACGCTCGCGTCGGGGTGGGCACGAATGTTGAACGCCCAGGCAGGATCTCGCTCGCGGCCGGCGGAGGATCCGACAACGTAGATTTTGTCGTCGATGTCGAAGTAGGCCACCGGATCCACCCGCTGCCGCCCGCTCTTGGCGCCGGTGGAAGTGAGCAGCAGCAGCGGAAAGCCCTCGAACTGGCCCCCGACCTTGCCTCGGTTGGCGCGGAACTCGTCGATGATGCCCTGGTTGAAGTCGCGCTCCCCGGCGGACTGGTCTGCCATGTCGTCGATCGTATGGCGGTCCGACCGCTGCCGGGCCAGGATGGTCGGATGGACCACGTCACCTTCGTCCCGACGCCCGATCAATTCAGCTTCACCTTCGGCGGTGCGGAGCCGGTGCGACGGATCCGACCGGGCACCGTGCTGACGCTGTGGACCGAGGACGCCTTCGGCGGGCGCATCACCAGTGGGGACGATGTCGCGTCGATGGCGCTGGACACCGAGGACCTCAACCCGCAGACGGGTCCGTTCTGGATCGAGGGCGCCGAACCCGGCGACACGCTGGCCGTCCACCTGGTCGACCTGACCCCGGCGCGCACCTGGGGCGCGTCCACGCTGATCCCGTTCTTCGGCGGTCTGACCAGCGTGCCGGTCAGCCCGACCCTGCAGGACGCGCTGCCCGAGCGTACCTGGATCTACGAATATGACTCGGCAGCAGGCACTTTGGCATTCAATGCGAAAGGCAGCGATTTCAGTGTCGCGCTGCCGTCCAACCCGATGCTGGGCACCGTCGGAGTGGCGCCGGCCCGCCGCGAGGTACGGACGTCACTGGTGCCCGACGTGTTCGGCGGCAACATGGACACCCCCGAGATGACGACCGGCGCGACATGCTTCCTGCGCGTCAACGTGCCCGGGGCGTTGTTCTCCCTCGGCGACGGGCACTACCGCCAGGGCGAGGGCGAGTCGTGCGGCACCGCCGTCGAGGGGGCCATGCACGTGACCGCGATCGTCGACCTGATCAAAGGCGGCGGCCCGGCATGGCCGCGGTTGGAGACCGACACCCACCTGATGTGTGTCGGATCCGGGCGACCGCTGGAGGAGGCCTGGCGCGCCGGTCAGGTCGAGATGATCACCTGGCTGGGCGAACTCTACGGCCTCGACCGGCTCGACGCCTACCAGTTGCTCACCCAGATCTCCCTGGCGCCGATCGCCAACGTGGTCGACACCAACTACAGCTCGGTAACCAAGATCGACAAGCGGCTGCTGCCCTCGTCCTCCTCGTACGGCGGTATTCATGCTGAACTTCGTTCGGCGGCAAAGTCATTGGGTGCGATCAACTACTGAGAAGGAGTGCCATGGATCTGGGGCTTTCGGGTAAGCGGTTCGCGGTCACGGGTGGCACCCGCGGTATCGGCCGCGCGGTCGTCGAGGGTCTGCTCGCAGAAGGGGCGTCGGTCGCCTACTGCGCCCGCACCTACGAAGCCGTGCCCGGCGCGGTGGGCACCGCGGTGGATGTCGCCGACGGTGCCGCGCTCGCGACGTGGGTGGAGGCCACCGCCGAAGCGTTCAGCGGACTGGACGGCGTGGTCGCCAATGTGAGCGCGCTCGCCATCCCCGAGTCGAACGAGAACTGGCGCACCACCTTCGAGGTCGACATGATGGGCACCGTCGGTCTGGTCGATGCCGCGCTGCCGTATCTGCTGGAATCCGACGCCGCGTCGATCGTGACGATCTCCAGTGTGTCGGGCCGCGAGATCGATTTCGCCGCAGGACCGTACGGCACGATGAAGGCCGCCATCATCCACTACACCCAGGGGCTGGCGTTCAAGCTGGCCGGCAACGGGGTGCGGGCGAACACCGTCAGCCCGGGCAACACCTACTTCCCGGGCGGGGTGTGGCCGTCGATCGAGCAGAACGACCCGGAGTTGTTCGCCGCGGCGCTGGCACTGAATCCGACGGGCCGGATGGCGACACCTCAGGAGGTCGCCAACGCGGTGGTGTTCCTGTCCAGCCCCGCAGCCGGCTTCATCACCGGCACCAACCTGCTCGTCGACGGTGCGCTGACCCGCGGCGTCCAGTTCTGAATCCCCGGGGGGTTTCACTCCTCTCCGAGCGCCACCGGGCGGGCCGGATCCGAGCTCCACTGCGACCACGAACCCGGGAACAGTGCGGCGTCCACGCCGGTGACGGCCAGCGCCGCGACGACCAGCGACGCCGTCACTCCCGATCCGCAATAGACCGCGACGTCGGAGTGGTGGGCACCCAGACGCTGCGTGAGCCCGGGATCGGCCAGCAGCGTACCGTCGCGGGCCAGCAGGCTGGTGCTCGGCACGTTCACGGCGCCGGGGATGTGCCCGGCGACGGGGTCGACGGGCTCGTTGTCGCCGCGGTAACGCTCGGGGGGACGGGCGTCGATCAGCGCCGGCGCGTCGAGCGCGTCGTCGGCGGTGATGGTCCTGCGGGCACCCCGGTACAGGTCCTCGTGCGTGACGGTCACGTTGCCGGGGGCGGGAATCACTGTGCCGGAATCCAATTCGCGTGTCCATGCACCGAGGCCGCCGTCGAGGATGCGCACATCGGAGATGCCCGCCGCGGTGAGCACCCACCACGCACGGGCAGACCCGGCGCGGTTCCAGTCGTCGTAGACCACCACCGGCACACCGTCGCGCACTCCCCAGCGTCGGGCGGCGTCCTGGACGGCGGACCCGGACGGCAGCGGGTGGCGGCCGCGCCCCGGCACGGTGTGGTCGGACAGTTCGTCGTCCAGGGACACGTACACCGCGCCGGGGAGGTGCCCCGCCTCGTAGGCGGCGGTGCCGTCGGGTTCGGCCAGCGTCCACCGCACATCGAGCAGGGTGACGGGCTCACCGGCGTCGAGCAGCCGGGCCAGTTCCGTCGCGGTGATGAACACGTCGTCGCGGGCAGTCATGATTACCTCCAGGACCTGAGGCTACCTCCGCGCTTTCGGGGTGCCCGTGCTCGCCGACCGGCGATCTCGCCACCGCAATGGGGGGTTAGGGCAGGATTGCGGGGGCATGGCTGACATCGACGACACTCCCGGAACTTCCCGGCGCAGGCACATCACCCGGCTCGCCCTGTTCGCGGCCGTGCTGTCGGTGCTGTTCTATCTGACCGCGATCGAAGGGGTCATCGACGTCGAGTACGTGCGCGGGCTCATCGAGTCGACGGGCCCGCTCGCGCCGTTGACCTACGTCGCGGTGTCGTCGGTGCTCGGCGCGCTGCTGGTGCCGGGCCCGCTCCTGGCGGCCGGCAGCGGCTTCCTGTTCGGCCCGCTGCTGGGCACCTTCGTCACCCTCGGCGCGACGATCGGGTCGGCGGTGATCACGGCGTTCGCGGGCCGCCGCGCCGGCCGCGACAGCGCCCGCGCGCTGTTGGGCGCGGACCGCGCGGCGCGCGTCGACGGTCTCATCCGGCGCGGAGGCCTGTGGGCCGTGGTCGGACAGCGCTGGATCCCGGGCGTCAACGACGCGCTGGCCTCCTAAACGTTCGGGGCGTTCGGAGTGCCGCTGTGGCAGATGGCCGCGGGCGCGTTCATCGGGTCGGCGCCCAAGGCGTTCGCCTACACCGCGTTGGGGTCGACGCTGGGCGAGTTCTCCGCGCCGCTACTGACCGCCGCGATCGTGGTGTGGTGCGCGACGGCGGTGGTCGGCGCACTCGCGGCGCGCCGCGGCTGGCAGCGGTGGCGGTCCCGGGAATGACGGGCCTCGTCCTCACCGACGAGTTCCGCCACGCGTTGGCGCGGCTGTCCGACGGTGAGCACCTGTTCCTGACCGGCAAGGCCGGCACCGGCAAGTCGACGTTGATCCGCCGCTTCCTGGCCGACACCGACCGCAACACAGTCGTTGTCGCGCCGACGGGTATCGCAGCTCTGAACGTCGACGGTTACACCATCCACCGGCTCTTCGGCTTCCGGTCGACCACCACACTGGAGGAGATCCGCACCGGCGGTTACCGGCCGGGCCGATTCACCAAGACGCTGGCCTCGCTGCAGACCCTGATCGTCGACGAGGCGTCGATGGTTCGCGCCGACGTCTTCGACATGGTTGCCGCCGCGCTGCAGCGGTTCGGCCCGGTGCCGGGTGAACCCTTCGGCGGTGTGCAGATCGTGCTCGTCGGCGACCTGTACCAGTTGCCGCCGGTGGTCCGCGAGGACGAAGCCCATTTCTTTTCGTCGGCCTCCCCACCTCGTTACGAGACCCCGTACTTCTTCTCGGCGCACTCGTTCGATCGCGCCGACTTTCCGACCGTGTCGTTGACGACGGTGTTCCGCCAGCTCGGCGATGACCGGATGACGGCCATTATCAACGAGATTCGCGAAGGCGTGCTGCTCGGCCACGCGCAGGAGCAATTGAACGCCCGCGCCGACAACGACTTCGTCCCACCTGACGACGAGTTCTGGTTGACGCTGGCGCCGACCAACCGGCTCGTCACGGCACGCAACCGGCAGCAGCTCGAGACACTGCCCGGGGACGAAATGGTGCACCACGCCAAGGCATCCGGTGACCTGACGCTGTTCGACCCGCCTGTCGAGGAGACACTGCGCTTCAAGGTGGGCGCGCAGGTGATGATGCTCAACAACGACCAGGGCAACCGCTGGGTCAACGGCACGGTGGGCCGCGTCGTCGGCGTCGGCTATGACCGCTACGGCGCGGTGGTGGAGGTCGAGTTCCCGGACAGCACCAGTGCCGAGGTCACCGCCTTCACGTGGGAGGTGACGCGGCCGGTGATGTCCGGTTCCTCGTTGGGCCGCGAGGTGGTCGGCTCCTATACACAGTTGCCGTTCAAGCTGGCGTGGGCGATCACCATTCACAAGAGCCAGGGCCAGACGCTGGACAGGGTGGTCGTCGACCTGACCGGGGGCATGTTCTCGACGGGACAGCTCTATGTGGCGCTGAGCCGGTGTACCTCGCTGGGCGGTCTGGTGCTGAAAAGGCCTGTGCTGCCGAAGGATCTGAAGACCGACCGGCGCATCGCCCGCTTCCTGCGTACCTCGGCGGCGGACCCGGCGGTGCGCCGGTACTGCGCGATCGGGATGCTGACCGTCGGCGACGAGGGCCGGATGTCGCGTCCACGGCCGGTGGAGCTGGCCGTCGCGTTCGACGACGGCACCGCGATCACCACGCTGGTCAACCCGCAGCGCGACCTCGCCGACGCGCGAACACGATTCGGGATCACCGTCGCCGACGTGCTGCTGGCCCCGACCCTGCGTGAGGCGTGGGCGGTGATCGCTCCGATGCTGGCGGGATGCACCCCGGTCGGCGTCGGGATCGACGAACAACTCGGGCTGATCGATTTCGAGCTCAAGCGCCTGGGCTATGTGACGGCGATGCCGTTGGGGGTCGAGCTGCGCGGCGCGCGAATGACGGGCCGCACCGCGCTGGAGCGCGCCCGCTCGGCGTTGCACGCCCATCGCGGCGCCGAGTCCCGGGCAGGCTCTTCGGCGTTCGACGAACCCGAATCCGTGGAGACGGCAGGGCTTCTCGTGAGCCGGGATACGTCGGCGCCGACACCCATCGCCGATCACCTACCGGGTTTGTCGGCGGTGTTGCGGATCAGTCGGGACGTCGGTGCCGTGTTGTTGGGACGTGACGAGGTGTCACCCGACGGGGAGGGGACGGCCCCGCGCGGCGATACCGGGTGGGAACCGGCGGCCCGGCAGTCGGTGGCCGATCAATTGCGCGTGGCGGCGGCGCGGGTGCAGCTGACCGAAGACGTCATGGATCGCCTGCGTCGCGTCGAGGAGTTGCTCGGTGTGGAGATCCTTTCCGGCACCGAGCTTCTGGCCCGCCATGACATCGGTGCGACGTTGACGCCGGGTATGCGCATCTGTTTCACCGGCACCGCACAGGATGCTTCGGGGCGCATTGTCGAGCGCGACGAGATGGAGCGCATGGCCGCCGCGGCCGGGCTGACACCGGTGAAATCGGTGACCAAGACCCGCTGCGACGTGCTCGTGACGGCCGAGGCGGGCACGCAGTCGGGTAAGGCTCGCAAGGCGCAGGAGTACGGCAAACCGGTGTTCGGCGCCGACGATTTCTTCACCTGGCTGCGCACCCACACCGCCACCCCCGCGGAATAGCATTCCTGGCTGCGTTCAGCCCCTCGATCACAGCCCTGGCTTCTCGCTCGGCGCACAATGGAGCGCGTGCCGTCTTCTGCCTTCGCCTCCGACAACGCCGCACCGGCTCACCCGAAGGTGCTCGAAGCCCTGCTCCGGGCCAACGCCGGGTCCGCCCCGTCGTACGGCAACGACGCGCTCACCGCGGACGCGGCCGACGCGATCAGGACCGCGTTCGCCTCCCCCGACGCCGAGGTGCTGTTCGCGTTCACCGGCACCGCGGCCAACATCATCGCGCTGGCGTCGGCGGTGCGACCGTGGCATGAGATCTTCTGCAGCGACGTCGCGCACGTCCTCGTCGACGAGGCCGGCGGGCCGGTTCGGCTGTCGGGGGCTCAGCTCACCCGGCTGGCCAGCGACGACGGACTGATCGCACCGGACGAGCTTGAGCGACGAGTGCTGGGCCGCAAGGCCGTGCACCACTCACAACCGCGCATCGTGTCGGTCACCCAGTCCACGGAGAACGGCAGGGTGTGGACCGCCGCGGCGCTGGCCGAGTTCGTCGACCGCGCCCACGCGCTCGGCCTGCTGGTGCACGTCGACGGCGCGCGTATCGCCAATGCTGTTGCCACTCTGGGCGTCTCACCGCAGGAGGCGATCGCGGACGCTGATGTCGTCAGCGTGGGCGGCACCAAGAACGGTCTGCTGTTCGGCGATGCGATCCTGGTCCGTCGGCCCGAGCACTTCGACGGAATCCACTTCGTGCAGAAGCAGATCGGTCATCTGGCCAGCAAACACCGGTTCGTCGCCGCGCAGTTCGCCGCGCTGTTCGACGATGGGCTCTGGCTGCGCAACGCCGCCCACGCCAACGCCATGGCGCGCAGGCTCGGCACCGGCATGGAGGCGCTGGGTCTGCAACTGGCGTCGCCGACCGAATCCAACGAGGTCTTCGTCAAGCTCGACGCGGACGCCCAGCGCCGACTCAGCGCGGCGTACTCGGTGCACCAGCCCGACCCCGGGGTGCCCGTCGTGCGGTTCGTCTGCTCGTGGGCGACCACCGAGACCGAGGTCGACGACGCGCTCGATGCGCTGCAACGCGTCTGCGGGTGACCGGCCCGGTTACCCGGCGCCCGACCGCGGGTACGCCCCGGTCATGAACAGCACCTTGCACACCCGCCCCGCGCGTCCGCTCGCCGCAGAACCGCCTGTCACGCGCGTCCTTCTGAACCGGTGCGACAGCGCGCCCGACGAACCACCCGAGCGGCTCACGCCCGTCGAGGTTCCCGAACGGCTCGTCCCCGAGGAGGTGCCCGAGTCGCCGATTGGACCGTCCACCACACCCGATCCGGGTCCGCCGCAGAAGACCTAAGCGCTGGTTTCGCGGTCGGGTTCGGCGACGGCCTTGGACTCCGCCGAGCCGCGCTGACGCAAGAAGATCGACAGCCCGACGATCGCCGCGACCGCGATGAACTCGCTCTGCCAGTTCTGCATCGACTCGAACCAGAACTGCGGTGTCGTCACGTATTCGGCGATCGACACCGCAGATTGCCCGTGTTGCACCTGTTCGTCGCTGTACACCGCGGCGCCGCCGACCGCGTGCAGTGCCCACGATGCGAAGAACAGCACGAAGAACGCGATCGCCAGGGAATGTTCGTAGATGCGGAGCGCCACGCCGCCGCGCCGCACCGGCCACGGCGCGCCGGGGTCGAACCGGGCCAGGCGTGGATCGTCGTCCTGCGGCGCCTGCCCGTCGATCGGCTTGGACTCCGAAGAGCCCCGCTGGTACAGGAATGCCGTCAACACGACGTACATCCCCATCTGCAGGAACTCCGATTCCCAGTTCTCGAACGTCGCCTCCACGAAGTCACCGCTGGCCAGGTATCCGATCACCGAGACCGTTTCCGTCGAGCCGTGGTCGCGCTCTTCCTGGTTGTGATTCGCGGCCCCGGACACGATCATCGCCGCGAAGAACACCACGAACAGGCCAAGGCACGCCAGCAACAGACCATGGTCGTGCATCCAGCGACCGTTCCGGGCTTTCACCTGGTCACGTGTACCCCCGATCGGGTGCGGGTATGCGCTCGCCATGCCCGCGAGGACACCGCTGCATGGCTATCTGACCGAGCAGGCCGGCCTTGTGCTCGACGGCATGGCCGGGCTGCGGGACGGCACCGACCCGATCCACGACACCCGCGTGGCCATCCGACGCGTCCGTAGCACCATCCGCGTCTTCGGCAAGGCGCTCGATGACGACGCCGGCGCGCTCGAAGACGACCTGAAGTGGTTCGCCGGTGTGCTGGGTGAGGTGCGCGATCCGCAGGTGCAGCGGCGGCGGTTGCGGGCCGCGGTCGCAGAGCTGCCCGACGAGCTGGTGCTGGGGCGGGTTTCGGGCCGGATCAAACGCGACCTGCGGGGTGTGGAGGCACCGGCCCGGCGGCGGGTGACCGAGGCGATGGCGACGGCGCGGTTCGAGCACCTGGTCGGCGAACTTCAGCGCTGGCGGGAAGCCCCGCCGGTCCAGAGCAAGGTCGGCCCCAAGGTGTTGCGGAAGCGGGCACGCCGCGCCGGCGCGAAGGCCGACCGTCGGCTCCAGGAGGCGCTCGACGGCGCCGACGACGCGCTGCTGCATCGCGCCCGCAAGGCCGCCAAGCGTGCGCGGTATGCCACCGAGCTGATCGAGCTTGATGATCCGTCGACGAGGAACAAGCGGAACAAGAAGCGCTACAAGCGCATTCAGAGTGTCCTCGGCGATCTCCAGGACACTGTGGTGGCCCGGCCGATGCTGCGGCAGATGGGCGCACAAGCCGGCACCCGATCCGGTGAGAACGGCTTCACCTTCGGCCTGCTCTACGGCCGGGAGGAACAGCTCGCCCGGCAATGCCGCCGCGCCGTCGCCCAGCTGTAGGAAGCCTCCCCCGCGAACGTGCGTGTCTGCGGCCCTCCACCCGGTGTGTCCCCGACAAAGTCGCACGCTCGCGCGCCGCGGTAGCCCTGTTTCGTGCCTGCCCGGCCGGGCAGCCCACGGTCGACACGGTCCACGGCGACACGCTCACCGGGACGCGACCGCCGGTACGCCATCTCGCACCCCCAGCCCGCGAGCGTGCGGCCTACCCCAGCGAGTCCCAGAACGCGGTCAGCGCCGCGGCGCCGCGATGCGGATCCTCGACCATCCACCAATGTCCCAGTCCCTCAAGCACTTCGACGCGGGCACCAGCACGTTCGGCGGCCCGGCGCCGGTTGTCGTGAGGCCCGATGAACGGGTCGTCGGTCGGCTGCAGCGACAGGCCCGGCCGCGCCGCGGCCGCCTCCAGAGCACGGCCCGCTTCGGCCATCGCCGGTTGTGCGGCCGAGCGGTACAACGCCAGGATCGCCTTCCGCATGTCGTCGTTCTGCTGTTCGGCGAGCGCGGCGCCGACGTCGGCCGGAATGCCGAAGGAGACCATCAGTTCCGTGCGCGCCGGCACTCCGCCGCCCATCATCGCGTCCAGCGACTCCTCCCCCGCTCCGGCCGTCTGCCACACCTGCGCCATGTCGTGCCAGACGTAGTCGGCGTCGAACAGGCCGACCGAGTCGCTGACCCAGCTGCGCACCAGTTCGGGCCGGTGCATCACCGCGTTGACGACGTGGCCGCCGCCCCAGTCATGGCCGACGAGGTCGATCGGGCCCTCGATTCCCTCCAGCGCGGACTCCAGCCAGTCCCGATACTCCAGCATCGTCGCGCCGAACCCGTCCGGCAGCGGCGCACCGAATCCCGGCGGCGACAGCAGCACCACGTCGTCGCGGCCCAGCACGGCCGTCAGCGGCCCCCAGATCGCGTCGGTTTCCGGATTGCCATGCACGAACACCACCGTCATGGCCCACATCCTGACACGGCCCCGATAATGGGCCGGTGCAAACGCAGTGGTCGACGGCGATGAACCTCGACGTGCCGATCGTCAACGCGCCGATGGGCGGCGTGGCCGGTGGCGAACTGGCCGCCGCGGTCAGCCGGGCAGGGGCGCTGGGCATGATCGGCATCGGCAGCTCCGGATCCGCGGCACAACTGCGCCAGCACCTCAGGCACACCGCAAACCTGAACCGCCCGTATGGGATTGGACTGATCAGTGGGGTAATTCAGAAGGAACCCGCACTTCTTGAGACGGCGCTGGACGCCGCCCCGGCGCTGCTGTCGGTCAGCTTCGGTGACGACTGGTCCTGGGTGCCGCGCGCCCACGACGCCGGCTGCGTGAGCGCCACACAGGTCGCCGACCTGGCCGACGCGCAGCGCGCCGTCGACGCCGGCGTCCAGGTCCTGGTGGCCCGTGGCGCGGAGGGCGGCGGGCACGGCCGGCCCGCGGTCGCCACCCTGCCGCTGCTGACCGAGGTCCTCGATCGGGTCGACGTGCCGGTGCTGGCTGCCGGCGGCATCTCCTCGGGCCGGTCCCTGACCGCGGTGCTGGCGGCCGGTGCGGCCGGCGCGTGGATCGGGACGGCGTTCGCGGTGTGCCCGGAGTCCACGCTGCCCGAGGCGGCCCGACAACAGATGCTCACCGCCGGCGACAGCGACACCGTCACCACCCGCGCCTTCGACGTCGCGCTCGGCTACCCGTGGCCGGCGACGATCCCCGAACGGGTGCTGCGCAACGCCTTCACCGACGCCTGGGACGGCCGTGAGGACGACATCGACGCCGACGCCCGCGAGCAGCTGCGTTCGGCGATCGCCGCCGACGACTACCGGTGGGCGCCGGTCAACGCCGGGCAGGGGGTCGCCGACGTGACGACCGCCCAGGCCGCCGCGGCCGTCATCGGCCGGCTGGTCGGCGACGCGCGCGCAGTCCTCGCGAGAACGCCACCAGCGTCGTGATTTCCCCCGCACCACTACCGTGGTGGCGGTCTCGCGAAACCCCAGCACGCACTGCAATCCCGCTGGTCACACGAGTCACACCGGCGGGCGAAAAGGCCGCGACACTCCCCTCCCTGCGCCCGGCGATGTCTGCGCCGTGCCCTATGTTGGGGCGTCCGGCAACGGACAAACGACGCACACATCGAGGGGCCAGGTGGACGACAACGCAACCGTGTCTGCCGTCGAGCTGTTCGAACTCAATCGCGACCTGCAGTCTTCGCGCGCGATCCGGCTGCTGGCCACCACCAACCTGAGCCTGTACGCGACGCTGATGGAGCGGCATCTGGCCGACGGGGTGATCCCGGAGACCGAGCTGGTGGTCCGGCTGGAACGCGACCTCGACGACCTCGGCGACGACCAGTCGGGCCTGGCGTTGATCAAGTCGTGGGCCAGCCAGGGCTGGGTGCACCGCATCGTGGATGACCGGGGACTCGCAGGCGCCGCAGGCCGCAACGTCTGCTACCTGACCCAGGACGCGCGCCGGGCGCTGGACTTCCTGCGCGGTATGCGCCGCCAGGACACCATCGCCACCGGCGGGTCGATCACCGGCATCGCGTCGCGGCTCAAGCATGTGGCGCTGAAGGTGGGCAACGACCCGGCCCGCATCCGCAAGAGCATCGAGGCCGAGATCGAGGCGCTGCGTCACGAGCTCGAGCTCCTCGACGCCGGCCAGTCGCCGTCGCCCGACGACGCCGACCTCACCGACGCCTATGACGAGGCCCGCGCGATCGCCATGCAGATGGAGCGGCTGATCACCGACATCGGCCAGTACGGCGCGATGATCGAGCAGGCCACCGCCGCGCTCGACGAGCCGATCGACTCCAATGTCGAGTACCGCGACCGGCAGCGCCAGATGTACGCCGACTACCAGGCCGCTTGGGATTCGCAGGGCCGGGACAGCCACCGGGCGTTCCTGCGGATGATCAACGATCCCGATCAGCGTGCCGAGTTCGAGGCCGATGTCGCCGCCGTCGCCGCCGCGCTGCCCGGGCTGGACCCAGCCCTGCGCAAGGTCATGGCCGGGTTCTTCGAGCTTGTCGGCCATCAGATCGACGAGGTCGAGCGGATCCAGCAGCGCTGCGCGCAGCGGGTCAAGCGGTTCACCGCGTTCGGCACGCTGGAGCAGAGCCGCGGCGTGGCCCGTCAGCTCAACGAGGCCATCGGCGCGGCACGCAATCTGCTCAAGTCGAGCCTGATCGACTCGCGGCTGGACATCGAGCTGCCGCTGGCCCGCCACGCGATCAGCTCCGTCGGGGCGCTGAGTTTCAAGATCGGCGACCTGTCCACCCCGAAACCGGCCAAGCCGGCGGCGGGCGAGGTCGACCTGTCCAGCTTCGCCGCGCTCACCACCCAGGTCGATGCGCCGGCGATGTCGGACATGCTCAACACCGCGGTCGCCAAGGGGCCGGTGTCGCTGCCGGAGGCCATCGGCATGCTCGGTAGTTCAGGCCAAGGGGCCTACCTCGGTCACGTCATCGTGTTGTGGTCGTGGGCGCTCAAGCAACCCGGCACCGAAAGCCCTGAGTCGACCACCGTGCGCTTCCGGTCCCTGGACGGCAAGGACCGCGAAATCGCCGTTCCCCAATTGATATTCACAGAACCGATCAGTGTCGGAGCCGCGCAGTGACCACCGAACACGACACCGACTTCGAGGCGTTCTCCTCGCTGCCGCAAGTCGACCAGACCGCCCGTCCCCCGCACCAGCGCCGCCCGCGCTTCGACGGCGACGTCTCCGAGCTGCCCGACCGCGCCTGCTGGGCGTTGCAGCACCTGCTGACCCGCCGTTACATTAGCGCCGAGACCGACAGCGACATCTACGCCTGGGTGCTCGAGTACCGCCACCAGCTGTCGGTCCGGCTGTCCGAGCTCGACTTGATCCTGCGGGTGGTGGACGGTACCGACGTCGCGTTCGTCGAGCAGGCCCGCTACGAATCCGCCAAGGGCATCAAGCTTCTGCGCCGTGAACCGCTCGGCACCTACGACTCGATCCTGGCGCTGCACCTGGCGCAGATGATGCGTGCGGCGGGCGGGCAGAGCGTGCTGATCTCCCGCGAGGAGATGCACAATCTGTTCTCCGGCGTGCTCAACGACACCGACCGCGACGCGGTCACGTTCGCCGGCCGCATCGACGCCGCGATCGCGCGGCTCGCCGGCCTGGAGATCCTGCGTAAGAGCCGCGACGACGAGGACAGCTACACCATCTCCCCCGTCATCACAGCGGTGATGACGGGCAGCGTGATCACCGAGCTGCAGCAGCAGTTCGAGCTGCTGTTGGGCGGCGGCACCCCGGCCGAGGAGGACACCAACCTTGACTGAACAGTTCCATCTGTCCCGGCTTCAGGTCATCAACTGGGGTGTGTTCGACGGCTACCACGACATCCCGTTCAGCCGGGGCGGCGCGCTGATCGCCGGCGCCTCGGGCAGCGGCAAATCCTCACTGCTGGACGCCATCTCGCTGGGGTTCCTGCCGTTCAACCGGCGCAACTTCAACGCCTCCGGCGACAACACCGCCGCGGGTTCCAGCGCGGGCCGGCGCACCGTCGACAAGTACGTGCGCGGCGCGTGGGGGCAGCGCAGCGACGGCGGCACCAGCCGGGTGATGTACCTGCGCGGCGACGGCACCGCATGGTCAGCGGTGGCGGTCACCTACTCCAGCGACTCGGGCCGCACCGTGACCGGCCTGGTGCTCAAATGGCTGACGGGCGAGTCACGCAACGACTCGTCGAGCCGCTTCGTCCTCGGTGACGGTGACCTCGACATCGAGGACGTCTGCAACCGTTGGGCGGCAGCACGATTCGACACCGGCGTGTTCAAAACTCACGGCTGGCGGTTCACCACCAAGGTCGAGTCGCAGTACCTGGCTCAGCTGTACGCGACCATCGGCATCCGCGCCTCCGACGCCGCCCAGCAGCTGCTCGGCAAGGCGAAGTCACTGAAAAGCGTTGGTGGGCTGGAACAGTTCGTCCGCGAGTTCATGCTCGACGAACCCGAAAGCCTGGCCCGCCTGCCTGAGGCGCTCAAGCAGATCGACCCGCTGGTGGAGGCCCGCGAGCTGCTCGCGGTCGCACAGAAGAAGCGCAAGATCCTCGGCGACATCGAGAAGATCCAGCAGCGCTACGCGTCGGAGTCGACCGATCTGGGCATCATCGACCTGGTCGATCTGCCGATGGTGCGGGCCTACACCGACCACATCCGGTTCGCGCAGTGCCCGGCTCAGATCGCGCAGCTCGACACCACCATCGAGCAGCTCGACAACGAGTACGAGGACGTCACCCGGAGCCTGAATCTCGCCAAGGCCGAGGCGGATTCGCTCAATGCGCAGATCAGCGGATCCAGCGCGAGCATCGGTCCGCTGCAGTCGCAGGTGACCGCGGCCGAGACCGAGGCCGAGCAGGTGTCGCGTCGGCGCGGCGCCTACGAGGACATGCTGGCCGCGCAGCAGCGCGACACCCCGGAGACGGCCGACGACTTCTGGAATCTGCGCGAGGAGCTGCTGGCCGAGGCCACCGAGCTGCTCGCCAAAGTGGAGCGCAACCGGGAGGCATCCACCGACGCGGAGTACGCGCAGAAGTCGGCGCGGATGGCCCGCGACGAGGCCGCCAAGGAACTCAAGCGCGTCGAGCACGTCGGGTCGGCGCTGCCGGAGTTCGCGCTGTTGATGCGGGAGCAGATCTGCACCGCCGTCGGGGTCGACGCGGGCGAGCTGCCCTACATCGCCGAACTGTTGGATCTGCGCACGGACCAGACCCGGTGGCGCACCGCGGTCGAGAAGGTGCTGCGCGGAGTCGGTCTGCGGCTGATGGTGCCCGATCAGCACTGGACCACGGTGCTGCAGTTCGTCAACGAGACCAACATGCGGGGACGGCTGCAGCTGCACCATGTGCGGGCCAAGTTCCTGGGCGCCGAGCCGGTCGCTCCGGAGCCGAACACGTTGGCGGGCAAGCTTTTCCCGGTCGACCCGAAGCACCCCTGTGCGGCCGAGGCCGTCGACGTGGTCGCCGCCGCCGGCGACCACGTGTGCGTCGACACCCCGGATGTGTTCGCGCGTTTCCGCCGCGCGGTCACCGACACCGGCCTGTACAAGGACTCCGACCGGCTCGCGATCAAGGACGACCGCCGTCCGCTCAAACAGTCGGAATACCTGTACCAGGGGGACGTGTCGGCGAAGATCAACGCGCTGACGGTCGATCTGGCCGCGGCCGAGGAGGCTTACCAGAAGGCGCGGCGCACCGCCGACGACATCGCCGCCCAGCGGCAGCAGTGGCGCGACCGGGCCGCGGCGTGCAAGGCGATCTGCGAGCAGTTCCCGCAGTGGAGCCAGATCGACACCGAGACCGCCGACGGGCACGCCGACCGGTTGCGTGAGCAGTACGAGCTGCTGCTGGCCGACCATCCCGACATCGAGGCGCTCAACGCCCGCGCCGACGAATGCTGGACGCAGATCCAGAAACTGATGACGCGCCGCGGCGCGATCCAGACCCGCCGTGACGACCTCGACTCTCGGCGCACGCAGCTTCTGGAGCTGCAGGAGCGGCTGCAGCCCGCCTTCGTGTCGGAACCGTTGACGGAGCTGCTGAACCGCTACGCCGCCCAGCTGCCGGTGCCGTTGGAGCTGCTCGATCCCGAGCCGCACCGCGACGCGCTTTTCGGCGCGATCAAGAAGGAACGCGAACAGCTGCGGGAGAGCCGGCGTCGCTCCTACGACGAGTTGGCTCGCATCCTGAACACGTTCGACACGTCGTTCCCGGACGCCATCCCGAACAACTCGGACAATTTTGAGGAACGCGTGCACGACTACGTCGCACTGTGCCGGCACATCGACGAACGCGAGCTGCCCGAGGCCTATGAGCGGATGATGCGTCTGGTCACCGAGCAGGCCCCGGATGCGATCCTGACGCTGCACCGGGTGGCCGAGCAGGAAGCGCGCCGCATCAGCGACCAGATCGCCCGTGTGAACACCGGTTTGGGAGCGGTGGAGTTCAACCGCGGCACCCGGCTGACGCTCCGGGCCACCCCGCGGGCGTTGACGGCGGTGTCGGAGCTGACCGAGATCGTGCGGGCGATCTCGCGGCGCATCGCCGAGGTGGGGCTCGGTGACAAGCAGGCCATCCTGGACCAGTACGCCGACATCCTGCGTCTGCGCAACCGGCTGGCGTCGACGGCGCCGGAGGACAAGGCGTGGACCCGCGACGCGCTCGACGTGCGCAACCGGTTCACGTTCGACTGCGCCGAGTGGGATGTCGCCAGCGAGGAGCTGATCCGCACGCACTCCAACGCCGGTGACAACTCCGGCGGTGAGCAGGAGAAGCTGATGGCGTTCTGCCTGGCCGGTGCGCTGAGCTTCAACCTTGCGGCGCCCGGACACGCAGGAACAGACGAAGCCAACCGGCCGGTGTTCGCGCAGCTGATGCTCGACGAGGCGTTCTCCAAGTCGGATCCGCAGTTCGCCCAGCAGGCGCTGCAGGCGTTCCGCAAGTTCGGGTTCCAGCTGGTGATCGTCGCGACCGTGCAGAACGCGACGACGATCCAGCCCTACATCGACAGCGTGGTGATGGTGTCCAAGACCGAGGCGACGGGCCGCAATGCCCGACCCGTGGCGACGGTCACGACGCGCACCATCTCGGAGTTCGGTGCGCTGCGCCGCGAGATGCGGGCCACCGCGAAGGTGCCCGCTCCAGTCTGACGCGGGGAACGACTTTTCTGCGTAGGGTGCCGATCGTGCATGTCGACGTGATGACGACTCCCCAGCCGCTCCTGCAGACCGGCGATCTCGCACGCCGCACTCAGAAGGCCGGCTTCGACGGGCTGCTGTTCACCGAAACCGGCAGGACCGCCTACCTGAACGCGGCGATGGCGGCGCAGGCGGCGCCGGGACTCCAGTTGTCGACGGGCGTGGCGGTGGCGTTCCCGCGCAGCCCGTTCGTCACCGCCGCGACGGCGTGGGAACTCCAGGAGGCGACAGGCGGCAACTTCCGGCTGGGTTTGGGCACCCAGGTCCGCACCCATGTGGTCCGCCGCTACGGCGCCGAGTTCGCCCATCCCGGTCCGCGGCTGCGGGACTACGTGCTGGCGGTCAAAGCCTGCTTCACGGCGTTCCGCACAGGCACCCTCGACCATCACGGCGAGTTCTACACGCTCGATTTCATCACCCCGCAGTGGAGCGCAGGCCCGATCGACGCCCCGGATCCCAAGGTCGACATCGCCGCGGTCAACCCGTGGATGCTGCGGATGGCCGGCGAGGTGGCCGACGGGGTGCATGTGCATCCGCTCGGCGAGCCCGGCTACATCGCGCGCCACGTCGTTCCGAAGGTCGCTGAGGGAGCTGCGAGGTCGGGACGATCACCGCATGAGGTGGCGCTGATCGTGCCGGTGATGACGATCGTCGGCGATTCCGACGAGCAACGGCATCGCGAGCGCGAACTGGTGCGGGCGAGCATGAGCTTCTACGGCAGCACACCCAACTACGCGTTCATCTGGGACGAGGCCGGCTTCGAGGGCACCACGGCTCGCATCCGCGAGAAGCAGAAGGCCGGCGACTTTCAGGGCATGGCCGCGCAGATCACCGACGAGCACATCGCGACGTTCGCCACCGAGTCGACGTGGGACGGTCTGGCCGACGCGCTCACCGCCAGGTACGGCGCCACCGCGACCCGCATCGTGCTCTACAACGCCCTGGCCGACGCGGAGCGCTTCGAACGCTACGGCATTGTCGCGCAACGGTTGACCCTGCCGCCCCCACCGGGGACTGGCATGACCGCCGCTGCATCCCGCGCCTGAACGCAGCCCAACGAGTGAACCCACCCTTCGCCGGGTAAGCAGTCGCGGGCCTACAGTGTCCACGGAGCCGGTATGGGGAGACGGATGACATCGACAGAGTCGACCTCGACGTGGGCGCCGCTGCGATCGCCGATCTTCCGCGCACTGTGGATCGCGCAATTCGTCTCGAACCTCGGCACCTGGATGCAGACCGTCGGCGCGCAGTGGATGCTGGTCGACGATCCCCGCGCCGCGGTCCTGGTGCCGCTGGTCCAGACCGCCACCACGCTGCCGGTCATGCTGCTGGCGCTGCCGTCCGGCGTGCTGGCCGACCTCGTCGACCGGCGCCGGCTGCTGATCGCCACCCAGGGCGCGATGGCCGCCGGGGTAGGCCTGCTCGCCACCCTC
Organism: Mycobacterium sp. ZZG; assembly: GCF_054786995.1. NCBI lineage: Bacteria > Bacillati > Actinomycetota > Actinomycetes > Mycobacteriales > Mycobacteriaceae > Mycobacterium > Mycobacterium sp. ZZG. Next base: position 27,425 of record NZ_JBTBFV010000011.1, on the reverse strand, counting down.
ACCGGTGCCGGGCTGACCACCCCGACCGTGCTGCTGACGCTGCTGTTCCTCATCGGATGCGGGCAGGCTCTCACCGCACCGGCCTGGCAGGCGATTCAGCCGGATCTCGTTCCCCCGCATCAGATTCCGGCTGCCGCGGCGTTGGGCAGCATGAGCATGAACGGCGCCCGGGCGATCGGACCCGCAATCGCCGGCGCGCTGGTGTCAGTGGCCGGGCCGACGATAGTGTTCGCCCTCAACGCCGTGTCGTTCGTCGGGATAGTGCTGGTGCTCGTCTCGTGGCGGCGTCCGCCGGAGCGGAGCGACTTCCCGCCCGAGCGGGCGCTGGCCGCGCTCAGCGCCGGCGGCCGCTACATCCGCAGCTCCCCGGTCGTGCGCCGCATCCTGCTGCGGACCGTGCTGTTCATCGCCCCCGCCAGCGCGGTGTGGGCGCTGCTGCCGGTGATCGCCCGTGACCAGCTCGGCCTCGGCTCGGCCGGCTACGGTGTGCTGCTCGGTGCGCTCGGGGTCGGCGCGGTTCTCGGTGCGTTCGCGTTGTCGCGGCTGCGGGCCCGGTTCGGCCAGAACGTGTTGCTCATCGTCGGTGCGGCCGGGTTCGCCGTCGCCACCGGGGTGCTCGCGCTGGTGCACAACGTCGCCGCCGTGGTGGCGGGGCTGGTGGTCGGCGGCGCCGCATGGCTGCTGACGCTGTCCACGCTCAATGCGTCAATGCAGCTCAGCCTGCCGCGGTGGGTGCGCGCCCGCGGGTTGTCGGTGTATCAGCTGGTCTTCATGGGCGGTCAGGCGATCGGGTCGCTGGTGTGGGGTGTGCTCGCCGGCGCCACCAGCAGTGTCACTAGCCTGCTGGTGAGCATGACGCTGCTCGTGCTCTGCGGTCTGTCCCTGCTGTGGTGGCCGCTGCACGCCAGCACCGGCAATCTCGATCTGACGCCGTCGTCGCACTGGCCGGAGCCGACGCTGCTCTTCGAACCCGAGCCGCTCGACGGGCCGGTGCTGGTGATCACCTCCTACCGGGTGGCACCGGAGAACGAGGAGGCGTTCCTGGCCGCGATGGCGGTGCTGGGCCGGTCCCGGCAGCGCACCGGGGCGTCGCTGTGGCGACTCTTCCGCAGTGTCGAACAGGAGTCGACGTTCGTGGAGACGTTCATCGTGCGCTCCTGGGGCGAGCACATGCACCAGCATTACACCCGGCTCACCGCGCAGGACCAGCTCATCGAGCAGAACGTCGAGCGCTACACCGAAGGCCCGGCGGTCTCCCAGCACTACCTCGCGGTGCGCGAACTCGACTGATTCACACACTGAACGCGAGATCGACACCACGGTCGTGGACACCCGGCACGGCGACAGCAACAGCCCTCACGTCGATCTCGTCCACAGCGTCGGGACAGCGATGCATGAGGCTCGCGTTTCGGCTGCGAGCCTCACCCGCGCTTGCGCTCCGCGGTGAACGACACCGTCACCTCGTCGGCGACTTTCATCGCGCCCATCATCATCGAATAGGGCTTGAGACCGAAATCGGAATGACGCACCGTCTCCTGGCACGACATCCGCCAGCGGTCGCCCACCTCCTCGACCCGGAGCTCCACCACCCGGTCGCGGACCTTGCCGTGGATCTCCAGCCTGCCGGTCAACCGGTAGCCGAGGTCGGCCCGCTCCACCGACTCAGTCCGAAAAACAATGTGCGGGAACCGTTTCGCATCCAAGATCTTCAGTGCGTTGGAGCGTGCCAGTGCCTTCTCCGGGCCGGACAGTCCGGCGACGCCACCCTGGCCGCCCAGCACCGCCAGGCTCCCGACGTCCACCGTCAGCTGCACCGAGGCCGGCTCGTCACCTGCCCACTGCACGGTGGCCCGCCACGTCATCGCGATGGTCAGCCGGTGACCCATCTTCGCCGCCGGGCCCGTCACACCCGTTCTCAGCCGAAGCTCACCGTCGGAGGAATCCAATTCCCACACCGTGTCCGCCACCGACAGAGGGTACCGATCTCGCTACTCCGGCGGATACGGCAACCCGAACTGATCGGCCAGTAGGCTCTGCACGATGATCATCGCCGCCTGCGAGCCCGACGCGATTGCGCCGGCGATGTGTGGCTGCTGGGTGCAGACGTCGCCGGCGGCGAACACCCCTCCCGCACTGGTCCGCGAGATCGTGTCGACCGTCAGCGGTTCGGTGCCCAACGGGCCCGGCGTGCACGTCGCGCCCAGCTGAGCGGCCAGTGGCGACCGCTGCCGCACCGGCGCCTCGACCAGCAGCCCGTCCCGCTCCAACCGGGTCCCGTCCGCGAACGCGATGCTCTCCAATTGACCTTCCGTACCGATCAATTCGACGACGCGCCGGTCGTCGACAGTCACGCCGGCATCGTGCAGCAGCCGCTGGTCGTCGGGGCCGAGCTGCGATTGTCCGTCGGTCAGCAGCACCACGTCGTCGCTCCAGCCGCGCAGCATCAGCGCGGTGTGCACTCCCTGCTCCCCGGAGGCCAGCGCGGCCAGCCGGGTGTCGCGCACCTCCCAGCCGTGGCAGAACGGGCACTGGAAGACCGAGGTGCCCCACAGCTCGGGCAGCCCGGGCAACTGCGGCGGCGCGTACGCCATGCCCGTCGCGAGCAGCACCCGCCGCGCGTGCACCCGGCTGCCGTCGTCGACGTCGAGGACGAACCCGCGGTCGACCGCTCGCCCGCCCAGCACCTCCGCGCGCCGGTACTGCACGCTCGGATACTCCGTGAGCTCGTCGCGCCCGGCCGCGTAGAACTCGTCGGGCGGGCGCCGGTCGTAGCCGAGCAGCCCACCGATCACCGGGGCCGCGCGATTGCTCGGGTCGTCGGCGTCGAGGACGATCGTGGTGCGCCGGGCCCGGCCCAGCACCAAGGCCGCGCTCAGGCCGGCCGCGCCGCCACCGACGACTGCACATTCGAATTCCACAGACCGTCTGTTCCCCGAAAACGCGGGGTTAGACGTCAGCGCGCGTCGAGACGCTCCCGCTGCGGCACCACCACGTACTTCGGGTCCTTCGTCGAGGCCACGCCCGCTTCGAACACCCCGGACCGTTGTAGCGCCGCGCCGGCGAGCAGCGCCGCCCCCGACAGCGCGACGGCCCAGCGGCGCCGGCCCGACACCACCGCGCCGACGGCCCCGGCAAAGGTCAGGACCTCAGAGGCCCGCCTCAGCGTGTGCGGCCGGCCGGTGGTGTAGGCCTCGCCGGCCAGTCCCAGCCGGCGCTCCATGGTGCGCGACGCCGCCACCTCCAGCACCGCGCCCGTCGCCGCCATTCGCCGCGCCGGACCGCTCTCCGCCACCGGCGCCAGCAGCATGCCCAGGCCGCCGCCGCCGGCCGCGGCCGAACCGGTGAAAATGAACGGCAGATACGGGTGCGCCTCGTTCCAGGCCGGGACCGCGGTGTGCGACAACAGCACCGCCGTGTATGCCGCCAGACCCGGCGCCACCGCGGCGGCTTCCAGTCCGGCAGGCCGGGCCAGCCGAGAAACCAGGCGGCCCAACCAGGTTCGCCGCAGACGACGCGGCATCAGCTCCGCGGCGGCGGCGATGCCTGCGCCCGGGCCGTAGCCGAACAGGATCCAGGTGCCCACGCTCATCGGGGAAGTCGGCTTGGCCACCCGCAGCATGTGATGGAACCGCCCGGGCCGGCCCAGGTCGCCGATCAGGAAACACAGGCCGGCCAACAGGCCCGCCAGCGCACCGAGCCGGGACACCTTCCGCAGCCGCCGGCGTCCGGTCAGGTCGGCCCCTGCGGCCAGCAGCGCCGAGCCCGCCGACAACCCGCCGGCGAACAGGTACGCCGCGATCATCCAGTTCCACACCGGCGTCTTGAGGATCTGCCGGCCGTAGTATGACCGGAAATCAGCGGGCGGGACGGCCATGTCGCCGCGCTTTTCCTTCATGAGCGCCCCACAAACGCCGACACCACGACCCCGACCAGGGCCGACGCCGCGATCCCGGCGTAGCGCCACATCGCACCGGCATCGCGGGTGGGAACCACCGGATCCGGCGGCAGCCCATACACTTCCGGTTCGTCGAGCAGCAGGAAGAAAGCGCCGTCCCCGCCGACGCCGTCGCCGGGGTCGTGCCCGTACAGCCGCGCCTCGGTCACCCCGCGCTCGTGCAATTCGTCGATGCGCAGCGCGGCGCGCTCGCGGAGCTCGTCGAGCACCCCGAACTGGATGGAGTCCGTCGGGCAGGCTTTCGCGCAGGCCGGTTCCAGACCGTCGTGCAGCCGGTCGTAGCACAGCGTGCATTTCCAGGCCCGGCCGTCGCCTTCACGGCGTTCGATCACCCCGTACGGGCACCCGGACACGCAGTACCCGCACCCGTTACAAATGTCCTGCTGCACAACGACTGTCGAGAACTCGGTGCGGAACAACGCGCCGGTCGGGCAGACATCCAGGCAGCCGGCGTGCGTGCAGTGCTTGCACACGTCCGAAGCCATCAGCCAGCGGAAGTCCTGCCGGGTCTCGGCGCCGGTCGCATCCCCGGGACGTTCGAAGCCCGGCATCCCCAGATCCTCGACTGGGTGGCCAGGTTGCTCGATGAACGCCACATGCCGCCACGAGTTCGCGCCGAGGTTGCCGGTGTTGTCGAACGACATGCCGAGCAGGTCGAACCCGTCCCCATCTCCTGAGACGGGCACGTCGTTCCATTCCTTGCACGCCACTTCGCACGCCTTGCACCCGATGCACACCGACGTGTCGGTGAAGAAGCCGACCCGCGGCGGGTGCTCGTCGTAGCCGGCGTCAGCGGCCACGTCGTCGAGCGGCCCGTAGAAACTGGTGGGTCCGACGCGCGATCGGCCGCGCTTCCCGCTGGTGCTCATGGCGCCTCCTCAGTGTGGCCGCGCGACGGCGCGGTGGTGTCCAGAACGGTGCCGGTCGACGGGGTGATATGCGCGCGGTCGCGGTATTCGCGCAGGTACTCCAGCAGCAGCGGGCCACGCGGGCGGCGGCCGGGCTGGATGTCACAGGTGGCGACCTTGCTCTCCTGGATGAAGACGTTCGGGTCCGCGACGACACCGAGCAGATCGTTGACGACGTCGCCGTCGACCAGGCCCGCGTGGCCCCAGTGGTACGGCAACCAGATCTGGTGCACCACACGGTTTTCGACGTGCAGCGGGCGCATCCGGTCGGTGACGAACACCCGGGCGTCGACGGCGGCGCGGCTGGTCACCACGTGCGCCCAGTCCATGTGCGTCAATCCGCGGACCCGCGCCAGTTCGGGTGACACCTCGACGAACAGCGCCGGCTGCAGCTCGGCCAGGTACGGCAGCTGCCGACTCATCCCGCCGGCGGTGTGATGCTCGGTCAGCCGGGCCGCGGTGAACACGAACGGGAACACCTCCCCGTGCGCGTCCGGCCAGGACGGGTTCGACGGATTGTCGGCTCGCCCATACACTTTGCGCGCCGGATTACTCTGCTGCTGATACAGCGGGTTGCGCACCGGGGACTCGTGCGGCTCGTAGTGCGTCGGCAGCGGGCCGTCGACCACCCCGTTCGGCGCGAACAGCCACCCCTTGCCGTCGGCCTGCATCACGAACGCGTCGTCGCCGCGCAGCGCCTCCACACCGACCGCGCCGGGCTCGGGATAGTAGTCCGGCGGTTTGGTCTTCTCGAAATCGGGGACGTCGTGCCCGGTCCACTCGCCGGCCTCCCCCTTGTCCGGATCCCACCACACCAGTTTCTTGCGGTCGCTCCACGGCCGGCCCTGCGGATCGGCCGACGCCCGGTTGTAGAGCACGCGCCGGTTCAGCGGCCACGTCCAGCCCCACTCGTGGTCGTAGGGGCCCTCGTCTGATTGCCGGCTCTGCCGGCGGTGTTCGGTGTGCGGTTTTCGGCGGGCGGCCTGGTTCACCTCGTCGGCGTACACCCCGCTGTAGATCCAGCAGCCGCACGCGGTGGAGCCGTCGGCCTGAAGTTCGGTGTAACTGTTCACCGCCCGGCCGGTGGTCAGGTCCACACCGTTGATGCGGCGCAGCACGTCCGCAGCGGACGGCTCGTCACCGTCGAGTTCGTAGTCCCACCACAGGTCCAGCAGCGGCCGGTCACGGGGATCGGTTGAGGCGGCCAGCTTTTCGCGCAGGATGCGGCCCAGATGGTAGAAGAACCACAGCTCGCTGCGCGCGTCGCCCGGCGGTTGCACGGCCTGCTCCCGCCACTGCAGCATGCGCTGGGTCTGGGTGAACGTGCCGGCCTTCTCGACGTGCGACGCAGCCGGGAGCAGGAACACCTCGGTGCGGCAGGTCTGCGGCGAGACCTCGCCGGTCTCGATCTCGGGTCCGTCCTTCCAGAAGGTGGCGCTCTCGATCTCGACGAGGTCGCGCACCACCAGCCAGTCGAGGTTGGCCATGCCGAGCCGCTGCAGCCGTCCGTGCGCCGACCCGACCGCGGGGTTCTGGCCGAGCAGGAAGTAGCCGAACACCCTGCCGTCGACCATGTCCATCACGGTGCGGTAGGTGCCGTGGTCGCCGTTGATGCGGGGCAGGTAGTCGAAGCAGTAGTCGTTGTCCGCGGTGGCCGCCTCGCCCCAGTACTCCTTGAGCAGCGACACCATGTAGGTGTCGGCATTGCGCCAGAAGCCCTTCTGGTTTCGGCTCTTGATGCCGCCGAGGTAGTCGGCCAGTGTCTCCTCGCCGGCATGGGGCATCGCCAGGTATCCGGGCAGCAGGTTGAACAGCGTCGGTACGTCGGTCGAGCCCTGGATGCTGGCATGCCCGCGCAGCGCGAACACCCCGCCGCCGGGGCGGCCGATGTTGCCGAGCAGCAGCTGGATGATCGACCCGGCCCGGATGAACTGCGCGCCCACCGAATGCTGAGTCCAGCCAACCGAATACACCAGCGCGGCGGTCTTCTCGCGGCCTGAGTTCTCCGTCCACGCGCGCGCCACCTCGAGGAACACGTCGGCGGGGATGCCGCACGCCCGCTCGACCATCTCCGGGGTGTAGCGGGCGTAATGCCGCTTGAGGACCTGGTAGACGCACCGGGGATGCTGCAGCGTGGGATCGCTGGGGATGTCGCCGGCGCCGCCTTCGATCGGCGGGCCGCCGGACCCGTAGCGGTCACCGGCGCTCTGCTCCTTGGCCTCGGCGCCGCCCTCCTGCGCACCGGTGTTCTGGTATTGCCACGTCGACGGGTCGTAGGAGGCGGTCACGTCGTCGTAGCCGGAGAACAGACCGTCGAGATCCTCGGTGTCGGCGAAGCGTTCGTCGACGAGGAACGGCGCGTTGGTGTACGCGGTGACGTACTCGCGAAACTCCAGCTCGTTGCTCAGGATGTAGTTGATGACGCCGCCGAGGAACGCGATGTCACTTCCGGCGCGCAGCGGCACGTGCCGGTCGGCGAGCGCGCTGGTGCGGGTGAACCGCGGGTCGATGTGCACGACGCCGGTGCCCCGCGCCTTGGCCTCCATCACCCACTGGAATCCCACCGGATGAGCTTCGGCCATGTTGGAGCCCATGATGACGATGAAGTCCGAGTTGACGAGATCCTGCTGGTAGTCCGTCGCCCCGCCGCGACCGAAGGAGGCTCCCAGACCGGGAACCGTGGCGCTGTGTCAAATACGCGCCTGGTTCTCGATCTGGAGGGCGCCCAGCGCGGTGAACAGCTTCTTGATCAGATAGTTCTCTTCGTTGTCCAGGGTGGCGCCGCCGAGGCTGGCGATGCCCATGGTGCGGCGCAGCGTGTGGCGGTCCTTGTCGAAGTCCTGCCAACCCTTTTCTCGGGCCTCGAGCACCCGGTCGGCGATCATCTGCATCGCGGTGTCGAGGTCGAGGTCCTGCCACTCGGCGGCGTACGGCGCGCGATAGCGGACCTTGGTCAGGCGCTGCGGCCCGGTGACGAGTTGCTTGCTGGCCGATCCCTTCGGGCACAACCGCCCGCGCGAGATCGGGCTGTCCGGATTGCCCTCGATCTGAACGACCTTGTCGTCCTTGACGTACACCTTCTGCGCGCAGCCGACCGCGCAGTACGGGCACACCGAATACGCGACGCGGTCGGCGTCGGCGGTGCGCGGGGTCAGGGTCAGGCTGCGCCTGGATTGCGCGGCCTTGCCGCGACCGAGCGTGTCCTCACCGGTGAGCTGCCGGTACACCGGCCACGATTCGAAGAGTTTCCTGATGTCCACCCGTCCACCTTCGTCCGCCTCGCTGCCTCAAGGTACCCCTTGGCGGCCAGATCAACCCCGCACTCTCAGGTACAAAGGGACCATGCTCGAGATCAGCCTGATGACCTGGGCGGCAACCATCGGCCTCATCGTCGCGTTGCTGGCGGTCGACCTCGTTCTCGCGGCAGTGCGGCCGCACCGGGTGGGCTTCCGGGAGGCCACTGCATGGTCGGTGTTCTACATCCTGGTGGCCATCGGGTTCGGGGTGTGGTTCGCGATGACCTACGGCGGCGACTTCGGCACCCAGTACTTCGCCGGCTACGTCGTCGAAAAGAGCCTGTCGGTCGACAACCTGTTCGTGTTCGTGATCATCATGGCCACCTTCGCGGCGCCCGAGGAGCATCAGCACAAGGTGCTGACCTTCGGCATCATCCTGGCGCTGATCATGCGGGCCATCTTCATCGCGCTCGGCGCGACCCTGCTGTCGCTGTTCTCGTTCATGTTCCTGATCTTCGGGCTGTTGCTGATCTTCACCGCGATTCAGCTGTTCCGGCATCGCGACGAGGACCCCGACGTCGAGAACAACATCATGATCCGGGCCACCCGGCGGTTCATCCCGATCAGCGAGGAGTACGACGGCGGCAAGCTGTTCACCCGGGCCAACGGACGCCGGGTGGCGACTCCGCTGCTGGCGGTGCTCATCGCGATCGGCAGCGTCGACCTGCTCTTCGCGCTGGACTCGATCCCCGCAGTCTTCGGCGTCACCAGCGAGCCCTACATCGTGTTCGCCGCGAACGCGTTCGCCCTGCTGGGTCTGCGGGCGTTGTTCTTCTTGGTCAAGGGGCTGCTCGACAGGCTGGTGTACCTCTCGACCGGGCTGTCGATCATCCTGGCGTTCATCGGTGTCAAGCTGGTGCTGCACTGGGCGCATGTGGACATCAACCCGAGCATCCCGGAGGTCGACACCTACCTCAGCCTGGTGGTCATCGTGGTGATCCTGACCATCGTCACCGTCGCCAGCCTGATCAAGACCCGCAAAGACCCGACCGCCAAGGCGCATCCCGGTTCGCTGCGCGCCACGCGGCGGGACGCGGAGAAGCCCGACAGCGTGCGAAGACGAGCCGGGTGAGCCTCGTCAGGCGTTGTGTCCGCTGAGCACGTCACGCAGCCGATCGCGCCCGTACCAGCGCCGCTGTGAGTCACTGCTGGCCGCCGGCGATGACAACCCTCGTACCGTCTTGATTGCGCCGCGTAATCTGTTGCTGATCAAGGCTTTCCAGAAGCGGCACCGCGATCCGGCGGGTGGTCTGCAATGCGCGTTTGGCTTCGGCGACGGTGAACGGCTGCGGCAGTGTGGCCAGCACGTCGGCGGCTCGGACGTGCGCGCGGGGTCCGAGCACCACGCCGTCGGCGATCTTGGCCAGCCGCCCGGCGCGCACCGCGGCGCCGAGTTCTTTCGGTCCCAGTCGCAGCTCGGCGAGTTCGTCGGCTTCGGGTGCGCGGAACGGCTCCGCGGCCAGCCGCTCCTCGATCACCCGAACCGCCTTGTCGACCCGTTCGGGCAGCGTCACCCCCGGTCGGCGCACCCGCCCGTCGGCCGGCACCAAACCGCTGTTCTCGAGCAGCGGCGCCAACAAGTCCACCGACGGCAGGTCGAGTTCCCGGCGCAGTGCCTCCATCGGCATACCGGCGGCGATGTCGTGCTCGGCCGACCACGCCGTCACCGCCGCGGTCAACTGTTCGCGCCGCCCGGACCACCACTGCGGGTCGGCCACCCACTCGCCCACGGTCACGCCGTGCACGTCGAAACCCATGGCCCGCAATAGGTCCGACCGTTCGCACACCGGCGGCGCAACCCGCCCGGTTGCGAGTTCGGCGGCCCGCGCGCGGGCGTCGCCGCGACGGCGCAACGCAGGAGGTCGCACGTCGAGCACCTCGACGCCTGCCGCGATGCGGTGCTCGCCCGGATCGCGCAGCAGCCCGATGTCCCCGATACGCAGTGGCAGCGGCCGGCTCAGCCGCAGCCGTGCGCCGGTCTCGCCCAGCGGCCGCACCCGCACCGGCACCGCGGCCGAGCCGATGTGCAGCACCAGCTGCTCGTGCAGCTTCCCGGCGGTCCGCAGCCCGACGTCGATCTCGCCGGTCTCCAGCCATGCGCCGGGCGTGCGCACGGTGTCGCCGCGCCCGATGCCGCGGCGGTCCACCCCGCGCAGGTTCACCGCGACCCGGGCTACCGCCCCCACCTCGGCGCGGTCGCGTTCCAGCGTTTGCAGGCCGCGCACCGTCACCCGCCGGCCGGCGTGCTCCAGTTCGTCGCCGACGCGCAGCGTGCCCGCCGCCAGCGTGCCGGTGACGACCGTGCCGACCCCACGCACGGTGAACGAGCGGTCCACCCAGAGCCGGACGTCGGCCTCCCGATCCGGCGGGGGCAACGCGTCGACCAGCGCGACTACCCGGGCGCGAACCTCGTCGAGGTCCCCGCCGTTCACCACCGGCGCATCGGGCAGCCGCTGCCGCACCTGAGCGGTCGCCGCAGCCGGGTCGGCCAGGTCGGTCTTGCTGATCACCACCAGCACGTGCCGCACACCGAGCGCCTGCAGCGCGGCCAGATGCTCCTCGGTCTGCGGCATCCAGCCTTCGGTCGCGGCGACCACCATCATCACCGCCGGCACCGGCCCGACCCCGGCGAGCATGTTCGCGACGAACCGCTCATGGCCGGGCACGTCGACGAACGCGGTGTCGCGCCCGTCGATCGTCGTCCACGCGAACCCGAGGTCGATGGTCAGCCCGCGGCGCTGCTCCTCGGCCAGGCGGTCCGGCCACATCCCGGTAAGCCGTTGCACCAGCGTGGATTTCCCGTGGTCGACGTGGCCCGCGGTCGCTACTACATACATGCCCGCACCGCCTCCAGCAGCCGCGGGTCATCGTCCGGCGCGACCGTGCGCAGGTCGAGCAGGCAGCGGCCGTTCTCCAGCCTGCCGACCACGGAGGGGTCACCGACGCGCAGGGCGGCGGCGCAGGCCTCGGGCAGGCTGACCGCGAAGCTCGGCAGCTCGACTCCGGGCGCCCCGCCGCCACCGACCGCGGCGACACACGCGACGGCCTCAGCGCCCGGCAGCGCGGCGGCCAGGCGTTCGGCGCGCCGCCGCAGCACGTCCACGTCGACGTCGAGCGCCTGCGCGACCGGCGCCGGTGGGCCGACGAGCGTCGCCTCCAGTGCGGCCAGCGTCAGCTTGTCGACGCGCAACGCCCGCGCTGCGGGATGACGACGCAGCCGCTCGATCAGCTCGCTCGCGCCGAACAGCAGACCGGCCTGCGGACCGCCGAGCAGCTTGTCGCCGCTGGCGGTGACCAGATCTGCGCCGTCGCGCAGCACGGTCGTGGCGTCGGGCTCGTCGGGCATCAGCGGGTGCGGAGCCAGCAGCCCTGAGCCGATGTCGACCACCAGCGGCACCGGGCCGTCGACACGTGCGCCGTGGCACAGTCCGGCAAGCTCACGCACCGACACCCCCGAGGTGAACCCGCTGACCAGATAGTTCGACGGGTGCACCTTGAGCACGAAACCGGTGTCGGGGCCGATCGCGTCGGCGTAGTCGCGCACGTGGGTGCGGTTGGTGGTGCCGACCTCGCGGATGCGCGCACCCGTCGACTCCATCAGCGCGGGCAACCGGAAGCCGTCGCCGATCTCGATCAGCTCGCCGCGGCTGACGACGATCTCCCTCCCCGGCGCCAGGCTCAGCGCGGCCAGCAGCAGAGCGGCGGCGTTGTTGTTGACCACATGCACGCCCCGCGCGGTCGCCACGGCCGAAGCCAGCGCAGCGAGGGCGCCCCGGCCGCGCCGGGCCCGCCGGCCGGTGGCCAGGTCGAACTCGACGTCGGTGGCGCCGGCGGCGGTGACGATCGCGTCGACGGCGGCCTGCGACAGCGGTGCCCGCCCGAGGTTGGTGTGCACGACGACGCCGGTGGCGTTGATGACGGCGCGCAGGGTGGTGGCCCCGGCGGGCAGCGCGGCGACGGCATGGTCGGCGACGTCCTCAGGGCTGATGTCGCCGTCCCTGGCCCGCTGCTGCGCGTCGGCGATCACGCGCTTGACCAGGGTGCGGCCCAGCCGCTGCCCCGCCTCGGCCAGGCGCGGGTCGGCCAGCAGGGCGTCGGTGCGCGGCACCCGCCGCCGCGGGTCATCACCCATGGCGGAGGCGGACGGGAATCGAACCCGCCAGCGACAGCAACTGCCGCTCACCGATTTTGAAGATCGTGCCGGTCACCAGACCGGAAACGCCTCCCTGGCCCACCCGTCCATCATGACAGGGCAGGATGGACGCCATGGCTACCGCAGAGAGTTTCCGCCTGACGCAGTTCGCGCACGGCGGCGGATGCGCCTGCAAGATCCCGCCCGGCGAGCTCGAAGACGTGGTCCGCGGACTCACCGCGGCGACGCCGACGAACCCGGTCGGGGAACTGCTCGTCGGACTCGACGACGGCGACGACGCGGCCGCGGTGCGCATCGAGGGCGGCATCGCGCTGATCGCGACGACGGACTTCTTCACCCCGGTGGTCGACGACGCCTACGACTGGGGCCGGATCGCGGCGACCAACGCGCTGTCGGACGTCTACGCGATGGGCGGGCGGCCGGTGGTGGCGGTGAACCTGCTCGGCTGGCCCCGCGGCACGCTGCCGTTCGAGCTGGCCGCCGAGACGCTGCGCGGCGGGCTCGAGGTGTGCGGCGTGGCGAGCTGTCATCTGGCCGGCGGGCACAGCGTCGACGACCCCGAACCCAAGTACGGTCTGGCCGTCACCGGAATCGCCGACCCGAATCGGTTGCTGCGCAACAATGCCGGCAAAGCCGGTGTGCCGCTGTCACTGACCAAGCCGCTCGGGATCGGCGTGCTCAACAGCAGGCACAAGAGCACCGGTGAGCGCTTCGATGAGGCGATCGCGGTGATGACGACCCTCAACTCCGGGGCCGCCGAGGCAGCGGTGTCGGCCGGTGTCGAATGTGCCACGGACGTCACGGGTTTCGGTCTGCTGGGCCACCTGCACAAGTTGGCCCGCGCCAGCGGTGTCACGGCGGTGCTCGAGTCGGCGGCGGTACCGTATCTCGACGGGGCGCGGGAGGCGCTGCGCGACGGCTACGTCAGCGGCGGCACCCGGCGCAACCTCGACTGGGTCGCCCCGCACACCGACCTGTCCGCGGTCGGCGAGGATGAGGCGCTGCTGCTGGCCGACGCCCAGACCTCCGGCGGGCTGCTGATCGCCGGCGAGATCCCGGGCGCGCCGGTGATCGGCGAACTCGTCGCGCGCGGCGACCACACCATCGTCGTCCGGTAGGCGGTGTGGCATCGTGGACGCTGGATGAGTCTGGGGAGGTTGATCCGTGTCCGTTGACCAATCGTGTGCTGACGATGAACACGAGCGGGTGATCGCCGCCGTCCATGACGAGGTCGCCCGCTGGGGCATAGATCGCTTCGATGTCGGCGCAATGGCGCACCGCCACGGGCTGGACATCGCGGCCATTCAGCAGCGGTGGCCGGAATCCGACACGCTGGTCTTGGAGGCGCTCGCACGGCGTCCGGGTGTCGAGCAGTCCCTGCCCGACACCGGTTCCTTGCGCACCGATTTGTTCGCGCTGGCCGTCGGGATGGCCGCGATGGTGACCTCCGACGCCGGCCGCAGATTGCACGGCGGGCATCTGATCGCCGATTCCCATGTCGCCAGCGTCGAGGTTCGGCGGTCGGCGTGGCGATCCCGTGCAGACGGCCTTCGGGTGGTGTTCGAACGAGCCGGCCAGCGCGGGGAACTGCGCGACGGCATCGACCATTTCACCGCGCTGGAACTGTTGTTCGCACCGATCAACATGCGGGCGCTGTACACCGGCGAGCCCGTTGACGACGCATACTGCCGAACGGTCGCCGACCTGGTCTACCGCGCGGTGTCCGCCGCATGACCGGCGAGTTCCTCAAGGCGTTCTGACGCACCTGATCCCGGCACCGGGAGGTAGGCCACGATCTGCACCTCCGGCACATCGACGGGCGCGAGTTGGTGGTGCTCCAGCCTCAGCTCGCCGACCACCGGGTGGCGGAAGAGCCGCTCGCGGGAGGTGAACCGCTCGATGCTGGTGGCTCGCCACGCCGCCGCGAAGTGCTCACTGCCGGCCGACAACCGGGAGACCAGCGCCGTGTAGGACGCCTCCCCCACCCGCGGCCCGGCATCGGCGCGGAACTCGGCGAGGAAGCGCCGACTGTCGGATTCCCAGTCGGGCAACAACTCTCGGATGTAGGGGTCCATGAACACCAGCCACAGCAGGTTGCGGTCGGCGACCGGCGCCTGCTCGATGTTCGGGTACAGCGCCGCGTAGGCGGCGTTCCAGGCGGCGATCCCCCAGTCCGGGGTGATCGCGAACGCCGGATAGCCGTCCAGCGCGTCGAGGAACCGCTGGATCTGCGGCGGCAGCGGGCCGTCGGACACCGCCGGGTCCACCACGTAGCCACCCAGGGCCAGCACGTACTCGTGTTCGGCGGCCGACAGCCGCAGGGTTTTCGCGACCGCGTCGAGCACCTGCTTGGACGGGTTGATGTCGCGGCCCTGCTCCAGCCACGTGTACCAGGTGACGCTGACCCCGGCCTGCACCGCGACCTCCTCGCGGCGCAGCCCGCCGGTGCGCGAGCGCGGCAGGTCGGGAAGTCCGAGGTCGGCGCGGGACACGGCGGTCCGGCGGGCACGCAGGAACTCGCCGAGGGCGTGGCGTTGCTGCGTGCGTCTGTCCACGCCTTCCGAGAGTATTCGACGGTGGTGGTGCCGCTACCAGTATCGGCACCGTCTTCCCGACCTGCGGCGCGAAGCGGCAGCGTGGACGGCATGGAGCTGAGGTCACGGACGGTCACTCACGGACGCAACATGGCGGGGGCACGGTCACTGCTGCGCGCGGCGGGCGTGGACGGCGCCGACATCGGCAAGCCGATCGTCGCGGTCGCCAACAGCTTCACCGAGTTCGTGCCGGGCCACACCCATCTGCAGCCGGTGGGCCGCATCGTGTCCGGGGCGGTCAAGGCCGCGGGTGGCGTGCCGCGGGAGTTCAACACGATCGCCGTCGACGACGGTATCGCGATGGGCCACGGCGGCATGCTGTACTCGCTGCCCTCCCGGGAGCTGATCGCCGACTCCGTCGAGTACATGGTCAACGCGCACTGCGCTGACGCGCTGGTGTGTATCTCCAACTGCGACAAGATCACTCCGGGCATGCTGATGGCCGCGCTGCGGCTGAACATCCCGACGGTGTTCGTCTCGGGCGGCCCGATGGAGGGCGGAACCGCGGTGCTGGTCGACGGCACGGTGCGGACCCGGCTCAACCTGATCTCGGCGATCGCCGACTCCGCCAGCGCCGAGGTGTCCGATCAGGACCTGGCGCGCATCGAGGAGTCCGCCTGCCCGACCTGCGGATCGTGTTCGGGCATGTTCACCGCGAACTCGATGAACTGCCTGACCGAGGCACTCGGCCTGGCGCTGCCGGGCAACGGCTCGGTGCTCGCCACCCACACCGCGCGGCGGCGGCTGTATGAGGACGCGGGCACGACGGTGATGCAGTTGTGCCGCCGCTACTACGACGAGGACGACGTCAGCGTGCTGCCGCGCGCGATCGCCGACCGGAACGCGTTCGACAACGCGATGGCGATGGACATCGCGATGGGCGGGTCGACGAACACCATCCTGCATCTGCTGGCCGCGGCCCGCGAGGCCGAACTCGACTACACGCTGGAAGACATCGAGAAGCGCAGCCGGGCGATCCCGTGCCTGTGCAAGGTGGCGCCCAACGGGCACTACCTGATGGAGGACGTGCACCGTGCCGGCAGTATCCCGGCCATTCTCGGTGAGCTGTGGCGTGCCGGGCACCTGCACGAGACCGTGCACTCGGTGCATTCGCGCTCGCTGCCGGAGTGGTTGCGCCGCTGGGACATCCGCAGCGGACAGGCGAGTTCGGAAGCGCTCGAGTTGTTCCACGCCGCGCCGGGCTGCGTGCGCTCGGCGTCGGCGTTCTCCCAGTCCGAACGCTGGGAGTCGCTGGACACCGACGCGGCCGAGGGCTGCATTCGCGATGTGCGCCACGCCTATTCGCAGGACGGCGGCCTGGCGGTGCTGCGCGGCAACCTGTCGGCGGACGGCTGCATCGTCAAGACCGCGGGAGTGGACGAGTCGATCCTGGCGTTCTCCGGGCCGGCCGTGGTGGTGGAGTCCCAGGAGGATGCGGTCGACGCGATCCTGTCGGGGCGGGTGCAGCCCGGCGACGTCGTGGTGATCCGCTACGAGGGACCCAAAGGCGGGCCGGGCATGCAGGAGATGCTGTATCCCACCTCGTTTTTGAAGGGCCGCGGGCTGGGAACGGTGTGCGCGCTGGTCACCGACGGCCGCTTCTCGGGAGGGTCGTCGGGTCTGTCGATCGGTCACGTGTCGCCCGAGGCAGCAGCCGGCGGCACGATCGCGCTGGTCACCGACGGTGATCCGATCACCATCGACATCCCGCACCGCACGATCGAACTCGACGTCGCCGACGCCGAATTGGCCCGTCGCCGTGCGGTGTTGGAGGCCGGCGGCGGATACCGGCCGAAGAACCGCGACCGGGTGGTGTCGGCGGCGTTGAGAGCCTATGCGGCGCTGGCATTGTCGGCGGACAAGGGCGCGGTGCGCGATGTGGACGCGGTGTGAGGCCATGACACGCGATGCGCCGTCAGCCGCCTCACGACGGCACCCGCACCACCATCTCGATCTCGATCTGCAGATCCGGGCCCGCCAGTGCCTGCACGCCGATTCCGGTGAGGCTCGGTAGCGAGGTTCCGAAGAACTCGCCCAGCGCCGGGAACGCCTCCTCGAGCCGCTCCGGTGTCAGGTTCACGACGTAGATCCGCGCCATCGCGATGTCGTCGCGCGTGGCGCCGACGGACTCCAGACACACCTGCAGGTTGTCGGTCACCATCCGTGCCTGCTCGGCCAGCGAGGACGGCGGCGTCGGCCGGGCCGGGCTCCACGCCACCTGCCCGGAGAAGAACGCGAGCTTGCCTGCCTCCACCACGGTTCCCTGCGAGTGGTGGTTGGCGGTCGAGTCGAACAGCTGAGGTGGGTTGATGCGCTGAATCGGCTGGCTCACGGTGAGCTCCTCTCGGTGTCGTCGGTATTGTCCCGGACCTGGTCCGGGTGCGGGGCGAGCGCGTGCCGCGCGGCGCCGGCCGCGGAGTTTGCGGCAGTACCTTGCCGGCAACCGCACAAGACTTCACGCCGACGCCGACTGACCGACACCGCCCCCACGAATGGACCCAGCCTGCAGTTTGCCCGACAAGTCATTTGTATTGGAAAGTTGGTCCAATATCTAAGGGCGTAACCGAAATCCGGTGATCCAGACGTTGTTATGGCAGTCTTTGGAGTATGTGCGGCTTCGCTGCACACCTGATCGGCGAGAAATAACCGCTTCCGGTTTTGGCGAATGGTCTTTGATAAGGGAAACTTACCTGGTGTCAAGGCCGGACAGCTCCGATAGTCTGCGGGAGCGCAAGAAGCGGCAGACACGTCTGGCGATACGCCGGGAGGCCTTCCGGCTGTTCGACAAGCAGGGCTTCGCGAACACCACTGTCGACCAGATCGCCGAAGCGGCCGACGTCTCGCCTCGGACCTTTTACCGGTATTTCCGGTTCAAAGAGGCCCTGCTGATATCGGACGACCAGAGCGCCCCCATCGTCGCGGCCTTTGCCGCCGCCCCGCGGGAGATGTCGGTCGTCGGCGCGTACCGGCACGCGGTGGAAGAGGTGTTCGGCAACCTGTCCGCCGACGAGTACGACGACGCCGTCACCGGGCAACGGCTGCTCTACCAGGTGCCCGAGGCGCGGGGTCTGATCTACACCGAATACGTCCAGCTGATCGACTCGATCGCCGAGGTTCTCGATGGCCGCCTCGGCCACGGCGCCGAACCTCTCGAGCGGCGGGTGATCGCCGGAGCCATCGTCGGGGTCCTCATCGCCATGTCGCACAACAATCCGCTGCCCCAGGAGGCGTTGTCGAAGGCGCTGACCATCCTGGACACCAAAATGTCGTGATTCAGCGCAATTCCTGTTCGATGTCAATGACTTATTTCGCAATCCTGGGAAACGTCGCCCCTGTTGGAGGGCGAGCCCGATGAGAGAAACTGGGAGAGTGTCAGCGCCGGTCCCGAGCCAGAGTTTGCGAGAGCGCAAGAAGCTCCGCACGCGCCTGGCTATTCGCCGGGAGGCTTTCCGCCTCTTCGATGAGCAGGGCTACACCAACACCACGGTGGAGCAGATTGCCGAGGCGGCCGAGGTCTCCCCGCGCACGTTCTACCGGTACTTCGGGGTCAAGGAGAGGCTGCTGCTCTCTGACGACAAGATCTCCCCGATCGTCGAGGCGTTCATCGCCGCGCCCACGGAACTGTCCATCGTGGCCGCCTACCGGCATGCCGTCGCCACCGTGTTCGGGCACCTGTCGCAGGAGGAACGCGACGACGTCCTCGCCGGCGAGCAGTTCATGTACGCGATCCCGGAAGCCCGCGGCCTCATCTACACCGAATACGTGCGGCTCATCGACCTCATCGCCGACGCGCTGACCGAGCGCCCCGAAGGGCCGGACGACGAGATGGAGCGGCGGGTGATCGCCGGAGCGATCGTCGGCGTACTGATCGCGGCGTCACACAACAACCCGTTCCCCGAGGAGGCTCTGGCGAAGTCGCTGGAAATCCTGGAACACCGGCTGAACTGACCGACCGCCGATGGACGGTTGACCTTGACGCGGCCAGATGAGCGATTCAAGATCAGCGGGTGAACGCCGAGGGCGCGGAAATGCAAGTGGGAGCCGGCGTGTGTACAGTCTCCATCTCGCCGAGCGCGTTGGGCAGCCGTGAAAGAGAATGAGTTATGGACAGTTCCGAGTTGAGCATCGCGGCTTGGGATTTGGTGGAGCACTGCCAGACGGGGATGACTCCCACCGAGCGGAACACCGCGTATGTGCGTCTGGGGGTCGGTGACTACAACGACGCGATGGTCATCGCGCTGCAGTCGGCAGCCCGCGGCGACGAGCCGCTCCCCGGTCCACTGCTGGCCCGGCTCCTGACCCTGCAGCAGGTGTACTACTTCGATCGGGATCTCGCCGAGTTGCTCAGCACCGCTGCGCGGGCGTGACGCTCAGCTGGCGACGGCCTGCTCCTGGATCTTCTCCACCTCGACGAGGTTGTCGCCGTACACCCCGGCATTGCCCAGACCGCAGTGCCGGTCGGCGGTGATCGCGTTGACGGTGGTGCCCGAGGTCTTGCCCTGCCAGTGCCCGACGTTGGCCATCACCAGTCCGGGCATCAGGCCCGGTTCGTAGGCCGCCGGCCCCTGGAAGGAGCCACGGTCGTTGAAGACCCGCACGACGTCGCCTTCGGCGATGCCCCGCTCGGCCGCGTCGGCGGGGTGGATGAACACCTGCTGACCGCCCTGCACCTTCTGCTTGTGCGCGGCGTTGCCGTATTGGCTGTTGAGGAAGGCGTGCGGTTTCGGCGAGATGATCGACAGCGGATAACGTTCGGCCAGTTCCGGATTGGATTGCGGCGATTCGAACGGCGGCACGTAGTCGGGAACCGGGTCGACGTAGCCGCCCGGTTGCATGCCCTCATACATCGACCGCCAGACCGGGACGACGAAGTTGCCGCCCGCGGCGAGGCTGGACGTGAACTCGCACTTGCCTGACGGGGTCGGGAAGTTGCCCTCGGCGTGCGGCGCGCGGGTGTCGGGGGTGCCGACGGCCAAGCGCATCCAGCCGACCTCTTCGAGTTTCTCGTAGGTGATGCCGGCCAGGGCGGGGGCGTCCCAGTCGTGGAAGTTGATGAGCATCTCCCGGTCGGTGCGCTCCCAGTACGCCATGGACTCCTCGTCGAACTCCATGGTTCTGGCCAGTCGCCGGAACAGCTCCACGTTGGGCACGCACTCCCCGGGCGGCTCGATCGCGGGCTGGTTCAGCGAGATGTACAGGTGGCCCCAGGTCACCATGACGTCGAGTTGTTCGGCCTGCATGGTGGCCGGCAACAGCAGGTCGGCGAATTTCGCTGTGTCGGTGACGAAATGCTCGCTGACGACGGTGAACAGGTCTTCGCGCATCAGGCCGCGCATCGTCTTCTCCTGCGCGGGCCCCTGCGACACCGGGTTCGAGTTGTACACGAACAACGACTTGATCGGCGGGTCCAGGTCGAGCTCTCCGGTCAGCGCCATGCCGAGGTCGAGTTCGTTGACCACGCGGGTGCCCTCCGGGATCCACTCCGGCTTGCAGATCGCGTCGAACTTGGTGGGGAACTCCCAGATCGGCATCTCCATGGTGCCGCCGCCGACGTGCCGCCACGCACCGACCAGCGCGGGCAGACAGGTGATCGCCCGGATCGCCTGTCCGCCGCCGCGGCTGCGTTCCAGCGCGACACCCTGCCGGATCGCCGCGGGCTGCGTGGTGGCGTACTCGTAGGCCAGCCTGCGGACGTCGTCGGCGGGGATGCCGGTGATCTGCTCGACGCGTTCGGGCGGGTAGTTGGCGGCGCGGGCAGCGAGTTCCTCGTAGCCGACGGTGTATTTCTCGACGTACTCGGTGTCGACCAGCCCCTGCGCGATGATCTCACCGATCATGCCCATCGCCAGTGCGCCGTCGGTGCCGGGCCGGATCGGGATGTGCCAATCAGCCTGCCGCGCAGTGCGGTTGCGGACCGGGTCGATCACAACGATCTTGGCGCCGTTGTTCTTGCGCGCTTCCAGCAGGAAAGGCCAGCCGTGCAGATTGGTGCTGGTCATGTTCATGCCCCACACGATGATGTACTTCGAGTGCGCCATCGATTCGACATCCAGGCCGCCGCTGCCGCCGACGGTCATGTGCCACGCGGTCGACGAGCCCGACTCGCAGTAGGTCTTCTCCGCGACGGTGGAGCCGAGCCGGTTGAAAAACGCGTCCCCGGACGTGAGCCCGTTGAGCACGCCCTGATGTCCGAGATAAGCGTGCGGCATGATCGCCTGGCTGCCGTACTCGTCGATGATCTGCGACCACCGCGCCTTGATCTCGGCGAGTGCCTCGTCCCAGGTGATGCGCTCGAACTCGCCCGCTCCCTTGGGGCCGACCCGGCGCATCGGGTACAGCAGACGGTCGGACTGGTAGTGGTGCTCGTGAAAGTTCTTGACCTTGACGCACAGACCGCCGCGCGTCATGGGATGGTTCGGATCACCCTGGACGTCAACGAGTTTGCCGTCTTCGACGTGGTAGAGCATGGCGCAGGTGTCGGGACAGTCATGCGGGCAGGCGCCACGCACGATCTTCAGTTCTTTCACGGTGGTGTCCTCGTGACGGGGGCTGCGGACATCTCCCAGTAGAAAACACCGGTGTGGCAGGGCAATTGCGCCGATATTACGATGCTGTGACCGCGGCGGGTGGGTTATACGCCCAGGCGGCCGGACAATTTGGTCAGCCGTTCCAGGCTCGCCCCGTCCACCCCGGAGAGCACGACGCTCTTGCCTCGCGCCTGGTACTTCTGCCGGATCGCGTCAAGCGTCGCGACCGACGACGCATCCCAGATGTCGGTGCCGGAGAGATCGATGACCACTTCGTCGGGATCGTCGGCGTAGTTGAACTGGTGAATCAGGTCGTTGCTGGACGCGAAGAACAACTCGCCGCGCACCCGGTAGGTCCTTCGGCCGGACGGCTCGTCGGCGCATTCCACAGTGGTCAGATGGGCGACCCGGCGCGCGAAGCCGACCATCGCGGCGACCACCCCCAGCGATACCCCGATCGCGAGGTTGCCGGTGGCGACGGTGCCGAGGACGGTCACCAGCATCACCGCGGTTTCACTGCGCGGCATCACCTTCAGCGTGCGGGGCATGACGCTGTGCCAGTCGAGGGTCGCCACCGATACCACGAGCATCACGGCCACCAACGCGGCCATCGGAATCATCCCGACCACAGGCCCCAGCGCGACGACCAGCACCAGGATGAACACGCCGGACAGCAGCGTCGACAACCGCGTACGCGCGCCGGCGACCTTGACGTTCATCATCGTCTGTCCGATCACCGCGCACCCGCCCATGCCGCCGAACATCGCGGTGACGATGTTGGCCGCCCCCTGCCCGAATGCCTCCCGGGTCTTGTTCGACGGGGTCTCGGTGATGTCGTCGACCAGCTTGGCCGTCATCAACGACTCCAGCAGCCCCACCAGTGCTGCACCCAGTGCATAGGGCGCGATCACACGCAGCGTCTCCACAGTCATCGGTACGACCGGAATACCCAGCACCGGAAGTGAATTCGGCAAGGCGCCCTGGTCGCCGACATCGGGAACATCCCACCCGAACAGCACCACCGCCGCGGTCAGCACCAGCACGACGACCAGCGGCGCCGGCACCGCGGTCGTCATCCTCGGCAGCAGCACCATCACGGCGATGCCGACCGCGGTGAGCGGATACACCAGCCACGGCACCCCCAGCAGGTGTGGCACCTGCGAGACGAACACCAGGATGGCCAGCGCGTTGACGAACCCGATCATCACGCTGCGCGGGATGAACCGCATCAGCTTTGCCACGCCCCCGACCGCGAGCAGCACCTGGAACAACCCGGCCAGCACGATCGTCGCCACCAGGTACCCCACGCCGTGCTCACGGGCCACCGGCGCGACCACGAGTGCGACAGCCGCGGTCGCCGCCGAGATCATCGCGGGCCGGCCACCGGCGATCGCGATGGTGATCGCCATCGTCACCGAGGAGAACAACCCGACCCGGGGATCGACCCCGGCGATCACCGAGAACGCGATCGCCTCCGGGATCAGCGCCAACGCCACCACCAGTCCGGCCAGCACCTCGGTACGCAACAGCGCAGGAGACCGAAGTGCCTGCAGCACAGTGGGTGCCGCCGGGACACGGTCCCTCGTCCGGGCAAGGGTGGTGCTCACGATGATCTCCTGGTGATGACGTCAGGCGCTCTGCGCGGGACTGTGTCCGAGGAAGCCGAGGATGTCGCGGCGCAGCAGTTGGTAGTCCTCGTGGAACTGCGCCTCGGGCGAACGGGGCCTGTCGATGGTGATGACCTCGGCGACGGTCGCCGGTCGGTGGCTGAGCAGAACGACGCGGTCAGCCAGCAGCAGCGCCTCGTCGACGTCGTGGGTGACGAACAGGATCGTCATCTTCTGCGTCTCCCACACCGACATCAGCAGCCGCTGCATGTCGAGCCGGGTCTGGGCGTCGAGGGCCCCGAACGGTTCGTCCATCAGCATCACCCGGGGTTCGCACGCCAGAGTGCGGGCCAGCTGTACGCGTTGGCGCATGCCTCCCGACAGCTGAGCGGGCAGATGGTCGAGATAAGCGCCGAGGCCTACCTGTTCGAGGCGCGCGGTGGCCGCCTTCTTCAGTTCCCGGCCGCGGACCCCGCGCAGTCGGAGGGGGTACTGCACGTTCTTCAGAGCGCTGCGCCACGGGAACAGTGCATCCTCCTGGAAGACCATGGCGCACTGGGCCGCGTTGCCGGTCACCTTGGCGCCGTCCACCGTGGCAATACCACCCATCGGGGTGAGCAGGCCGGCCATCGCCCGCAGGATCGTCGACTTGCCGCAGCCCGACGGACCGAGGAAGACGATGACCTCGCCGGGGTCCACGGTCAAGGTGATGTCGGCGGCCAGGACGCCGTTGAATCCCAGCCTCAGCTTGTCGAGGGTGACGGCTCCGGTGCTCATCGGGCGGCCCTCGGCAGCCAGCGGTTGACCCGGCGTCCGACGTACTCGACGAGCCACGCGGTGGCCAGTCCGAGGGCGCCGATCGAGAGCATGCCGACCACCACGCCGGCGTAGTCGAGCAGTCCGTAGGACTGCCACGTGTAGTAGCCGATGCCGAATTGTCCGGAGATCATCTCGGCGCTGACGACACAGATCCACGCGACGCCCATCGCCACCGACAGGCCCGCGAAGATACCCGGCAGCGCTCCGGGCAGGATCACCTGGAACAGCAGCGACACCCGGCCGGCGCCCATCGTCTTGGCGGCTTCCTCCCACACCTTCGGCAGCGAGTCCATCGCGTGGATGGTGCTGACCACCACCGGGAAGAACGCCGCGAAGAACGTGATGAACACGATCCCCTGCTCGCTGGACGGGAACAGCAGGATCGTCAGCGGCACCAGCGCGATCGCCGGAATCGGCCGGATGATCTCGATGAACGGCCTCAACGTCATTCGTGCGATCTCGGAGCGGCCCACCAGGATGCCCAGCGCGATACCGATCACGGCGGCCAGGCCGAAACCGAACAGGATGCGCTGCAGGCTCGCCAGCAGGTCGTCATAGTAGGAGCCGGAGCCGACCCGGGCGACGAACGCATCGAGAACGCTTGCGGGGGTGGGCATCCGGTTGAAGCGCAACCACGCCACCACCCCATAGGTGGTGAGCAGATGCCACAGCACCAGGAAACCGGCGATCGGGATCAGCGGCAGCACGAATGCCGCGCTGCGGCTTCGTAGCCGGGCCGGCAACAGGCCGGCGAGGGATTCGCGCAGCGGGGTTCGGGGCGGGGCGGCCGGTGCCGGGGTGGGCACCGCGCCGAGGTCGTCGACGGTGAGGGTCATCTCGTGTCTCCTTCGTTGGGTGGGGGCGAGTG
Source organism: Mycobacterium sp. ZZG (assembly GCF_054786995.1). Taxonomy (NCBI): domain Bacteria; kingdom Bacillati; phylum Actinomycetota; class Actinomycetes; order Mycobacteriales; family Mycobacteriaceae; genus Mycobacterium; species Mycobacterium sp. ZZG. Next base: position 2,698 of record NZ_JBTBFV010000011.1, on the reverse strand, counting down.
GTGGGTCAGCCGGACGATCTCGACTGCGAGACCGCGGTGTCGAATCCGATAGGCGTGGCCCGCGGATGGTCGGCGCGATAGGTGTCGGCGCCGGCGCCGGTGGCGAACGGCTTGTACCGCCGCAGCGGTGGAGCGTCCGGGTCGTGCAGCCACGCGGCATGGTCGGCGAACAGCCGGATGCCGGTGAGGGTGTCGGGGACATAAGCGGCGCGCACCTGCTCGATCGCGGCGACCCGGCGCAACAGGCAGGTAGGGGTCGCGGCGACGAACGTGGCGTCGGCGCCGGCCGGCCACACCTCCGACGCCTGTCCCGGGTCGTCGACGGGCAGCCGGCACAAATCATCAGTGCCGCTCAGCGCCGCCGGGTTGGTGACGTCGTCGCGGCGTCGTTCGTAATCCGGCCCGTACAGCGCGCGTAGATAGCTGTCGTCGACGAATCCGGGGATGTCGAAGTCGGCGGTGACCGAACCGCGGTTCACCAGGAACTGCTTGACCTGATCGAACGCGGCGGCGAACTGCGTTTTGATCGTCATGTCGAACGACACCAGGCCGTTGGGCCCGTTGTAGAGGTAGACCACCTCGGGCTCGATGCCGGTGAGCTCGCTGACCCGCTGCGCGGCCCGCAGCGGGTCAACCACAATCGCCTCGGTGGTGGTCCTGACCGCCTGCATGAACGCGGACATCACCTCGGGGTTGTCGTCCGCGAAGTGCTTGCGGACGACGACGCCGTGGAAAGTGGGGACCTCGTTGTCACCACCGTCGTAGAGCAGCCGCCCCTGGTCCCGGAAGATCACCAGTTGGGGCCACGGGACGAACTGCGCGAGCCCATCGACCTGCCCGCCTTCGATCGCCGCGGCTCCGACCGCCGGGTCCTGGTTCACGACGTGCACGGCGTTCTTGTCGATGTCGTTGCGCTGCAACGCCGTCGAGAACATGCCGTCACCGGCGGAGCCCAGGCTGGTCGACACCCGGCGGCCGGTCAGGTCATCGAGGGTGCGAGCATCCGAGTTTTTCTGCACCACAACTTGATTGAGCGAGCCGCGCAGGCTGTAGCCGGTGGTCGCGATCATCTCGGTCTCGGCGTCGGCGTACCTGCGGGTCTTGGACCCGTTGGTCAGCAGAGGGTAGTCACCCATCGACCCGATGTCGACGTGGGTGGCCATCATCTGCGCGGTCAGCGGAGCGCCGGACGAGAAATCCTGCCACACCACCCGGTATCTCTGGCCGGTCTCGGCGCCGAGGCGGCGCAGCGCCTGCTCGAACTCCTGGCTGTCACGCAGCAGCGTGCCGGCGTTGACGGTGTTGATGGTCTTCGACTGGTATCCGACGTTGACGGTGACCGTCGGTTCGGCCAGCAGACCACACCCGGTGAGCGCCTGGCTGCCCACCGTGGCCAGCGTCGCCAGCACGGCGGCGGCACGGCGACGCCGGGACGGGACATTCTGCGTTGGGTCGTTCACGCAACCCAGAGTCGAGGTCTTCTGTTACCTCGCCGTCACCCGACGTTGCCTGACAGTTACGCCATCGGCGCTGTTCATCGTCCCAGGTCGAGGATGCAGCGGGCGACAAATGCCCGCAGTTCCGCCGGGCGCACCACCGTCGTGATCGCCGGCGCGACCGTCGACGCCGTCTGATCACGCCCGCCGGGCGGTCCCGGCGCCCCCGCCCGGTGAAGACTTGGTTACGCCACCGACACCGTGCTGGCCATTCGCATCGACCCCCGGAACACTGGGACGGTGCAATCCGAACATGTTGTCGCCGAGGGAGACTCGGATCTCCTCGAGCCGGACTACCGGTTCACCCTGGCCAACGAACGCACGTTCCTGGCATGGCAGCGCACGGCGCTCGGGTTGCTGGCTGCCGCGGTCGCGGTGGTGCAGTTCCTGCCCGAGCTCGCTTCGCCGGGCCTGCGGCACGCTCTCGGCGCCGCGGTCGGACTGCTCGCTATGGTGACTGCCGCGGCGGGTCTGCACCGTTGGCATCAGGTCGACCACGCGATGCGGCGTGACCGTCCACTGCCCCGCCCGCGCACGCCGATCTGCCTGACAGTCGGCCTGCTGGTGGTCGGGGTCACCACAGTGGGTGTTGCGGTCGCCGCATGACCCGCGACGCGCTGGCTCAGGATCGCGGGCTGCAGCCGGAGCGGACGCACCTGGCCTGGACCCGCACCTCACTCGCGGCGCTGATGGCCGGTGGGCTGTTCATGGCCAAAGACCACGGGTTCGAACAGCCCGGGCGGATCGCCGTCGGCGCCGCGGCCGCGGTGGTCACCGGCGTCGTGATTCTGATCGGGGTCGTGCGCCGCCGTACGCTTGCCGCCCAGCCGCGCACCGCCCGACGGGCGGTGATGGGCACCGGGGCGGCGGTGCTCATCTTGGCGGCGCTGGTGGTCACCTATCTGGTGCTGCCGCTGCTGTGACGGGCACAGTCCGGATTCAGATGTCGAGGAACCGGATGTCTTTGGCGTTGCGGGTGATGAAACTGCGCCGCGCTTCGACGTCGTCGCCCATCAGGATCGAGAACACTTCGTCCGCAGTCGCGGCGTCGTCGAGCGTGACCTGCCGGAGCACGCGCACCGACGGATCCATCGTGGTCTCCCACAGCTCCTTGGCGTCCATCTCGCCCAGACCCTTGTAGCGCTGGATGCCGTCCTCTGCGTTGATCTTCTTGCCCGCGGCGCGGCCGGCTTCGAGCAGAC